>JAKDIK010000005.1 GCA_030450535.1 Propionibacteriaceae bacterium | reverse complement strand
CAAGGACACCCTCCAGGCCGACCTGGAGGCACTTGCCAAGGTCTTCGAGGCCGAGGACCGAGAAGACCGCCGTGCCGAGGCTCAGCGCCGACGTGACGGCCTCCCCGAGCCCAGGCGGGACCTCCGAACGTTCGAGGGCTTCGCGGACGGCGTAGCGGCTCCACGCGACTGAGCGCCCCGCTGCCGGGCTATCTGTGCGCGATCCACGCCTCCTCCAGAAGCACGCTTGCAAGCGCGTACTCACAACGGTCCCGGTCGAGATCGGGGACGAGGTGGGTGAGGTCGTGCGTGGCGCGCTCGGCTGCCTCGAAGACGGCGGAGATCAGGGTCTGTTGGTTGGTCGCTCTCATGCGCCTGGACTGTAGCCAGGTGGAGAGGGCTCGTCAGTAGCCGAGTGCATGCGGGCGTCCGGCTGCCGTCAATGTAGCGGGAGCAATGGGTGCCTTTGCGTGAGCGGGGACTTATCGAGCCGGGCGACTACGCTGTTCGTAGGGGGTGATCCCGGGTGGCTAGACAAGACGACCACGATGACGCCCTTGCCAAGCGCCCTCTGTCTCTCGCTGAGACCGACCTCGTTTCGGCCTTCGCCACAGGGCTTGTCGAAGCACTCCGGGACCCCGATCTCGCTACCGGCATCGGGGACAGACCCGACCGATGGTGGTGGAGGCTGGCTAACGGACTGGACGACCAAGTGACCGTGACCGAGGTGGCCACTCACTGGAGAGGCGTGGGTCGGGAGGTGCCACTGGCCACCTTCGGTGGCGCGGACAGGGCCATGCTCTGGTTTCACATGTCAACCGAGCCGGGCGGTACGGCGGGCTCGTTGATCGCGCTCAGTCTCACCCGCGACTTGCTCGCCGTCCGGTTCGACAGGTTCAAGAAGAAGACGACGATCCGATTCCTGGTGGGTGAACCTGGTCTCCGTGCGTCCTCGTGGCGGGTCTGGGCCGGAACGGAGTCCGACGACATCTACCTGGGGGACCGCCAGTCAACCAAGTACGGCAAGTTCAGCCTGCACCAGTCCGGCGAGTGGCGGTAGGCTTGGACGCCCGGTGAACCGCAGGGTGTTGTGTCGCACTCGCCCACGGGTGAGCAGCCGGAGGTAAACAGGAGTGGCGGGCACTTCGTCCGCTGGCGTGAACCCGCCACCCCCGAGAGCGGATGGCTGCACGCCCTGTCTATCTTCGCGACCTCTGAGGATGTCGTGGAGATTCCGGGGGATCATCAGAAGTGGGATGAAACCATCCGGATTCCGCCACCCCCCAAGGGATGGATGGTCGAGGTCGCGCTCTTCATCGTCACGCGCGACAAGTCGGTTTTCGACGCCTCGGGGATGCTCGCAGCGGAGGGGGCCGAGGTGCGACTGCTGGGTGGGTATCTCTTGACAGGAGGCCGAACGGCGGTCTTCCTCGCCATCACCCGCCCCATCAGCGTGGAGATGCTGCGCATGCTTGACATCGAGCGTTTCCGGGCTCAGCGACGGCATGAAGGAACCACCTGGTCCCTCGACCCCCGTACCGGACCGCGCACTTTCGCGATCACAGCACCCGGCGACGAAGGATTCCTGGAGGTCTGGGACTTGGCGCTGGTGCCGCCACCTGAGCCGAGGGGGTTGCGAGCCTTCAAACGGCCAGTGCGTCCATCACGGATGTGAGAGTGCGGGTCAGGAGGGGGAGCGTGGGGAGTTGGCTCGCTTAGCGCGGGAAGTGAACTCGCCGGTCGTCCGGATCAGCGCGCGTCACCCGCAGCCAGGGCAGGGACTAGAGTCCGTACAAACGACCCACGACTGTTTAGCCCTTTGACGAGGTAGAACGCATCCAGTCCCGCGAACGAGGCGACCGACGTGCAACATACGTGCAACATCGTTGCCCCCGTCTCGAGGGACGTACGGTCCCCAAGTGCGCGTAGGCGTGTCAAGCGGTCCTTCACCCTCCGGATCGGCTGACGACGCCGGCGTCGACGTTTTCGCCAGCCCTCCCTTGGGCACGGATCTCGTGCATTTCCAGCAGGTGTGTCCCCGGGGCCCTCGGTGGGTCGCGTAGGGATGGTGAGAGGGGGGCGTTGCCATGAGGTCTGTGGGTCTGGCGCTGGTCACGATGCTGACGGCCGGTCTTGCCGCGTGCACTCTGAACGGGGCGCCCACGACCGCGCCGTCGGTGAGTGTGCCGCCGAGTCCGGGGAGCGGGCGAACCTTCAGGTTCGGCATCTCAAATCCGCAAGTTTCGTTGCTCAAATCTGCAAGTTCTCGGGTTCCTGTTCAGCTCGCCCGATCTCCCCGGTTCTTGGGGCCGGCTCGACGTGTTCGAGGGCGACGAGTACGTCCGAGTCCGCGTGAGCGTCCGGCTCCCCCTCGGCGAGCAGACGGACGCCTGGGCCTATGCCCGCAAACAGGGCACCGTGGTGGGCTAGCATGGGACAGCTCCCGTATCCGCGGGGGCGTCGTGGAGTCCAGTGAAGTCCGGTGAGAGCCCGGCGCTGTGCCGCAACTGTCAAGCCGACCGCGAGTCGGATGAGCCAGGTCACCTGCCCACGACCACGCACTGGTCCTCGGACGAAGGGCCGTCCGTGCGCAGGGGCCTCGGCCGTTGCGGCTGACGACTTCGTCCTCCGCAACGAATCGGAGGATGCTGGTGATCCAGCGAACCAACCCAACCCCACCCACCCCGCGCGCCGCACGCTTCCGCTGGGCGGCCATCGGCGCGGCCGTCCTGACCCTCGCGCTGGCGGCGTGTGGTGCCCCGGCCGGGTCCACGCCCGCGACGACCCCCGCGACCACGACGGCCGCCAGCCCGGACGCGAGCGGCTCGGACGCCGCGTCCGGCACCTTCCCTGTCGACGTCGTCACCGGGGCTGCCGGCTCGACCGACACCGTCACCATCGAGGAGCGCCCGGCCGCCATCGTCTCCCTCAGCCCCACGGCCACCGAGACGCTGTTCGCCATCGGGGCCGGCGACCAGGTCAAGGCCGTCGACGGCCAGTCCGACTACCCGGCCGAGGCGCCGATCACGGACCTCTCCGGCTACACGCCCAACATCGAGGCCATCCTGGGCTACGAGCCTGACCTCGTCGTGACGTCGACGGCGGACTCCGATCTCGTGGCCGGGTTGTCGAACGCCGGCGTCCCCGCCCTGGTGCTGCCCTCCGCGCCGAATCTCGACGCGGCCTACGACCAGATCGAGCGCCTCGGCACCGCCGCGGGGCACCTCGCCGATGCGAAGGCCCTGACGGCTCGCATGGACGAGACCATCCGCGCGACGGTCGACGCCACGCCGAAGGTCGAGGGCGTCACCTACTACCACGAGCTGGATCCGTCCCTCTACACCGTCACGAGTGGCACGTTCATCGGCGAGGTCTACAGCCTGTTCGGCCTGACCAGCATCGCGGACGCGGCCGGCACGAGCGACCTGTACCCCCAGCTCTCGGAGGAGTACGTGGTGAGCGCCAACCCCGACCTGATCTTCCTGTCCGACACCCAGTGCTGCGGCGTGACGCCGGAGTCGGTGGGGCAGAGGGCCGGCTGGTCGGGCCTCACGGCGGTCACGGACGGGCGGATCCACGTGCTCGACGAGGACGTCGCGAGCCGCTGGGGACCCCGCGTCGTTGACTTCGTGACCACCATCTCCGAACACGTGAGCGCGCTGGAAACCGCCCACGCATGAGCGTCTCCGAGTCGACCCCGGCCACTGCCCGGCCCACGGCCACCGCGGCCACGGTCATCCCCGCGCCACGGCGTCTCGGACGCCCCGGGCGGTGGCTGGTGGCCGGGGTCGTCCTCGGTCTCGCTCTCCTCACCGGCGTCATGGTCGGCCCCGCCGGGCTGACTCCGGGCGCCGTTCTCACCGAACTCGTCGGGGCGCTCCCCGGAGTCCACCTCGACTCCGGGCTGACCACCCAACAACAAGCCATCCTCTGGCAGATCCGGCTTCCGCGCGTGATGCTGGGCGTCATCGTCGGCGCCACCCTGGCCGTCTCGGGGGCTGCCTACCAGGGCGTCTTCCGCAACCCGCTCGCCGACCCCTACCTGCTGGGCGTCTCCGCGGGAGCGGGTCTGGGAGCCACGCTCGCGCTCACCCAGGACGGTGTCATCGGGTCGCTGGGCGTCCCTCTGCTGGCCTTCGCCGGCGGGATGCTCGCGGTCGCGGCGACGTACGCCCTCGGCGCCAGCGTCGGCGGGCATCGCAGTTCCACCATCATCGTGCTCGCCGGGGTGGCGGTGGCCGCCTTCTTCAGCGCCGTGCAGACGTTCGTGCAGCAGTGGTTCGACGACTCCCTGCTCGCCGTCTACAGCTGGATGCTCGGCCGACTCAGCACCAACGGCTGGGCCGACATCGTCATGGTGCTGCCCTACGTGACGCTCAGCTGGGTGCTGCTCCTGCTCCACCGCCGGACCCTCGACGTCCTCGCCGTCGGCGACGTGGAGGCGGCCAGTCTGGGCATCGACGTCCCCCGCGTGCGCCTGATCCTCGTGCTCACCGCCACCCTCGGCACGACGGCTGTCGTCTCGGTGAGCGGGCTCATCGGGTTCGTCGGGATCATCGTCCCGCACGCGGTCCGGTTGGTGTTCGGGGCGTCCCACCGCCTGCTGCTGCCGATGTCGATGCTGTTCGGGGCGTCGTTCCTCGTACTCGCCGACGTGGCCGCCCGCAGCGTCGTCGCCCCCGCCGAACTGCCCATCGGCGTCGTGACGGCCCTGGTGGGAGCGCCCTTCTTCCTGGTCGTCCTGCGCCGCAATCGAGGGGTCTCATGAGCCTGCTGGAGTGCCGCGGTGTGGGCGTCCGACGCGGGGACGTCGAGGTGGTGCACGATCTCTCGCTCACGGTGGACGCCGGCGCCTGGGTCGCCGTCGTCGGCCCCAACGGCGCCGGCAAGACCTCGCTGCTTCACGGCGTGGCGGCTCTGACCCCGGTCACGGGTCACCTGCGCCTCGGTGGCGACGACCCGCACGGCCTCACCCGCCGGGCGCTGGCGCGCCGGGTGGCGCTCATGGCGCAGCAGCCCGTCGTTCCCCCCGGCATCATCGTCCGCGACCTCGTGGCGCTCGGCCGGACGCCTTTCCTGCGCCGGTTCGGCACCGAATCGGCCGCAGATCGGGACGCCGTCGAGCGCGAGTTGATCCGGCTGCGGCTCACGACGCTGGCAGCTCGCCCAGCCGATCGGCTCTCCGGGGGCGAGCTGCAGCGCGTCATGCTCGCGCGCGCCCTGTGCCAGGAGCCCGACCTGCTGCTGCTCGACGAACCCACCAGCGCGCTCGACATCGGTCACCAGCAGGGCGTGCTCGATCTCATCGACGAACAGCGCCACGAGCGCGGGCTCACCGTGCTGGCCGCGATGCACGACCTCACGCTGGCCGCCCAGTACGCGGATCGCATGATCCTGCTCGACCGCGGCCGGCTCGTGCACGATGGGACGCCGGCCGAGGTGCTGCGCGCCGAACCCCTCAACCGCACGTACAGCGCCCGCGTCGAGGTGCTGGGCCGGCCCGCCGGGCCGGCCGTCATTCCCCTGCGTCCCGGAGGCCGCTGATGCCCGACCTGCCCACCCACGACCGTCCGGTCCCGAAGCGGCGCCACGTCGATTCGCTCGTCTTCGTGAATACCGGCGACGGCAAGGGCAAGTCGACGGCCGCGTTCGGCATGCTGATGCGCTCGGTGGCGCGCGGATGGCCGGCGTGCGTCGTCCAGTTCATGAAATCGGGACGCTGGCGCGTGGGGGAGGCCGACGTGGCCCGGCGGCTCGGCGTCGACTGGTTCACCCACGGCGACGGCTTCACCTGGGAAAGCGACGATCTCGACCGCAGCGCCGGCATCGCCCGCGAGGCGTGGCGCATCGCGGCGGAGGCGCTGGCGTCCGACCGCTACCGACTGGTGGTCCTCGACGAGGTGACCTATCCGCTCACCTACGGCTGGCTCGACGCCGACGTCGTGCTCGCCGGAATCCGCGATCGGGCACCCCGGACCAATGTGATCTGCACCGGCCGCAACGCCCATCCCGCACTGGTGGAGCTCGCCGACACCGTCACCGAGATGCGCAATGTGAAGCACGCCCATGCCACCGGGGTTCGCGCGCGGCGGGGCATCGATTACTGACCGATCCGCCAGGGCTCCTGTCCACAAGGTGGCGCATGGCTTGGAGGCCGGGCCCCGGCTCCGCTACGGTGTGCCCATGATCTCGACAGCGCGCACCTCGTCGCTGTCCTTCGTCATGCCCGGCTGTTGTCGGTGTTGTCGCCGCATGCGCGGCGCCCACTCCTGATCCAGCGCGTGGTCGGGGGCGGGCCCTTCAACCCACACCCGACACCACCACCGCCAGGAGCCCGCCATGACCCTCGATCTCGTCTTCGTCCAGCAGGACGCCGCCCGCGCCACCTTCGCCCAGCTCGCCGCCGATCTCGGCGTCACCCTCCGCCTCGTCGCGCAGCGGGTCACGACCATGGAGATTTTCCCGGTGAGCGTCATGACCGTGGAGCTGGACGCCGACCCCGCAGCCCTCGATGCCGCCACCAGCTGGTTCGCCAGCCGGGGCATCCACCGCCTGGCGCGTCAGGGCTGAATGGGCCCCATGTACCGCCGGGCGGCGCTGAAGCCGACCCCGGTGGCCAGATCGACGCAGGTCACCCCGGTCTCACGGGACGTGCACGCGATGTCATCCGCGACGAGCTGGGAACCGTACGGAAGGGTCTTGGCGTCCGCCACGCCGAACATGCCCTCGGAGCTGCACCATGCCCCCACGTGGCCGCCGCTCATCGACACCGCCGGCCCCCAGGCGTCCGGATCATCGCACTCCGGGAGGTTCGCCACCAAGGACCAGGCGTGGCAGCCCGTGACATCCGGACGGATCGCGCACGAGAGGTTTCCGCTGGGCGAGACGAAGAAATAGGCGTCCTCATCCGGATCGTAATACCGCTCGGGGTTCACCGCGCGCGTGTCCGACGACGGGGAGTCGTGGGACGACTCATCGCCGGGGTCCTGCGTTGCGGGCGGGGCGGCCGTGACGGTGACGGTCGCCGTGACCGTCGGTGCGGCGCTCGTTGGCTGCGACGCGGGGGAGGGGGCTGCGGTCGACGTGCACGCGACGAGTGCGCCAGCGGCCAGCGCCATCAGGCCGGTGAAGATCACCGAGCGGAGATCCAGCATGAGGAATAGTCTCGCACGCGGCTCGGCGCGGCGCGATGGGCGTGGGGACGGGCCCGCAGCCGTCCGGTCCGTGACGGCCTAGGCTGGTTCCATGACCCCTGACAACGACGTTGTGCTTCGCGTCGGCATCGTCGGCTGCGGCAACATCGCCCGCTCCCATGCCCGCGCCTACGCAGAGAACCCGCACGTCGAGCTCGTGGCCTGCCACGACATCGACCACCCGTCGGGCCGCGACTTCGCGGACACGTTCGCCAGCACCCACGTCGACTCGGTGGCCGCGCTGCTCGCCACCGGCGTCGACCTCGTCTCCATCGCGACCCCGCCGGGTAGTCACGCCGACCTCGCCTGTGAGCTGCTCGCCGGGGGCACCCACGTTCTGATCGAGAAGCCCGCCACCATCAGCCTCGCCGAGCTCGACCGCGTCGCCGAGGCCGAGCGAGCCTCGGGTCGCACCGCCCATGTGGTGCTGCAGCACCGCCACGGCACCGGCGCCATCCGCGCCCACGACCTCCTCGGCGCCGGACGCCTCGGCCGGCCCCGCGTCGCCGTCTGCGAGACGCTGTGGTACCGCACTGATGGCTACTTCACCGACGTCGACTGGCGCGGACACTGGGCCGGCGAGGGCGGCGGCCCCACCCTCGGCCACGCCATCCACCAGATCGACCTGCTGCTCCACCTGCTCGGGGAGTGGGAGAGCGTGGAGGCCCGCGCCGTACGCCTGGCCCGGCCGGTGCAGTTCGAGGATGCCTCCCTGGCCATCGTCACCTTCGCCAGCGGCGCCGTCGCGAGCGTCGTCACCAGCCTCGTGTCGCCGCGTGAGGTGAGCCGCATCCGCGTCGACACCGACGCCGGCACCCTGGAGGTGGAACACCTCTACGGCTACTCCGACGCCGACTGGGCCTGGACTCCGGTCGCCGATCCCGAGGTCGCCGCCCGCTTCGGGCTCGACCCGGGGCAGGAGCGCAACGACGACCCGGACGCCGACGCCGTGGCCAGCGATCCCTGGACTGCCACCGAGGATTCCGCTCATCAGGTGCCCAGCAATCACGCCGCGCAGATCAACCGCCTTGTCGACGATCTGCTGGCCGGCCGGCCGCACGCGACCACGCTGGCCAGCGCCCGCTCCACCATGGAACTGGTCACGGCCGTCTACGCCTCGGGGCTGGGTGGGGGAACAGTGCGGCGCACCGACCTCACCCCGGGGAATGCGTTCTACGACTGCCTTGACGGCGGGCTGGACGCCGCCACGGTGGATGACCGCCTGAACCCGTAACTTCCTGCCTCAGCCGATACCCAGGTCGCGCCGCAGCTTGGCGACGTGGCCGGTGGCCTTCACGTTGTACTGCGCCACCGAGATGGTGCCGGCGCCGGAGGCGTCCACATCGACCACGAACGTCGAGCGGATCACCCCGGTGATCTCCTTGCCGTAGAGCATCTTCGTGCCCCAGGCGCCGTACGCCTCCAGCACGCCGCGCTCGGGGTCGGAGAGCAGCGTCACCGTGAGCGCCTCCTCCTGGCGGAAACCGGCCAGCTTGGCCACCGGATCGGGCGAGATGCCCACCACGTCGAAGCCCGCCGCGGTGATCTCGTCCTCCGAGGCGGTGAAGTCCACCGCCTGCGTCGTGCAGCCCGGCGTGAGTGCGGCCGGATAGAAGTACACGATGACGCGGCGTCCCGCGTAGTCGGACAACGAAACCTCGGTGCCGTCCGCGTCCGGCAGGGTGAATGGGGGCGCGGGGTCGCCCACCTGGAGTCTGGCCATGACTGAACCCTATCTTCTGGCATAGGGTGGCCCCATGGTGCGGACCAAGGAAGACATCCAGGCCGAGATCGCCGCGGCGCGGGCACGCCTCGCGAGCAACGTCGAGGGCCTCATCACGCAGACCCACCCGCGGGCCGTCGCGGCCCGCACGGTGCAGGACGCCAAGAGCCTCCTGGACGCCGAGGTGCAGTCGGCCAAGGCGCAGTTCGTCGACCCGGCCGGGGAGCCACGCTACGGCCGCATCGCCGCGCTCGGCGTCGCCATCGCCGCCTCCGTGGCGTTCCTGGTGGTCGTCCGCTCGCTCGCCCGCGGCTGAGCCGCTCGCTCGCCCGCGGCTGAGCCGGTTGAGCGTCACCGCAGGTTGGTCTGTGACCCGCAGGTCGCACCCCTCAACGTCGGAATGGCTGCCGCGACGACGGCGGATCCGGGCGCCGCGCCAGCTCGGGTCGGCGCCCCTGGACCCAAAGGTCCCAGTTGCATAACAAACGTTTGCATTGTCCGGCCTTCTGTGTTCGTGTGAGTTAGGGTCAGGGCCTGTCCGAGCCGGACGGCGTCCAGGGGGCCGTCGTCCCACACACCACACAGAAGTGAGAACTGATGTCGAGGAAGTTCACCAAGGCTTTCGCCGCCGCCTTGTCCGCTGGCGCGCTGCTGACCGCGTCCGCCTGCGCCAACGGTGGCACCCAGGCCACCACGGATCCCACGCCGGAGGCCACCGACTGTGAGGCATACGCGGCCTACGGAGACCTCAACGGCACGACCGTCACCGTCTACACCTCCATCGCCAGCGACGCCGAGGCCCAGCCCCACATCGACGCCTTCGCGCCGTTCGAGGAGTGCACCGGCGCCACCGTCGAGTACGAGGGCTCCCGCGAGTTCGAGGCCCAGCTACCCGTCCGTGTGGCCGCCGGCAACGCGCCCGACCTGGCGTACTTCCCGCAGCCCGGCCTGCTCCAGACCATCGTCAGCCAGCACCCGGACGCCGTCGTGCCCGTCGGCGACGCCGCCGAGGCCAACGTCGACCAGTACTACAACGAGGCCTGGAAGATGTACGGCAGCGTCGACGACACGTTCTACGGCATCCCGATCGGCGCGAACGCCAAGTCCTTCGTCTGGTACAGCCCGTCGGCCTTCGCCGATGCCGGCTACGAGATCCCGACGACCTGGCAGGAACTGATGGACCTCACGGACCAGATCGTGGCCGACAATCCCGACGGCGACGTCAAGCCGTGGTGCGCGGGCATCGAGTCCGGCGACGCCACCGGCTGGCCCGCCACGGACTGGGTCGAGGACATGATGCTGCGGGTCGGCACCCCTGAGCAGTACGACCAGTGGGTCGACCACACGATTCCGTTCAACGATCCGGTCGTCATCGAAGCGATCGACCAGGCCGGTTCGATCCTGAAGAACGCCGACTATGTCAATGGCGGCTACGGGGACGTCCGTTCGATCGCGGCCACCCCCTTCACCGACGCCGGCTTCCCGATCGTCGATGGCCAGTGCTTCATGCACCGGCAGGCGTCCTTCTACCAGGCCAACTGGCACGAGGCGGATCCGGACACCACCGTGGGTGAGGACGGCGACGTCTGGGCCTTCGCTCTGCCGGCTCAGACCGACCAAGCCGCTCCGATGCTCGTCGGCGGCGAGTTCGCCATGGCGTTCCGCGACGCCCCCGAGGTGGCCGCACTGCAGGCCTACCTGACCAGCCCCGAGTGGAGCAACGTCAAAGCGCAAACCACCCCGAACGGCGGCTGGTTGTCGGCCAACACCGAACTCGACCCGAACAACCTCGCCATGCCGATCGACCGCCTCTCCTACGAGCTGATCACCGACCCGAACGCGGTCGTGCGCTTCGACGGCTCCGACCTGATGCCCAGCGCCGTCGGTGCCGGCTCCTTCTGGAAGGAGATGACCGACTGGATCGCGCTGGACAAGAGCACCCAGGACGTCGCGAACGCCATCGAAGCCTCGTGGCCGGTCTGATCGTCTGACCCACTACTGACAGGGGGCTCCCTCGCTGGCCGTCCGCGGCGCGGGGGAGCCTCTCCCTGCGAGTGAAAGGAGGGTCGGATGGACTGGCTCATGCAGCCGGACTCGACCGTCGAGAAGTTCATTGTGATGTTCGTGGCGATCGCGCTGTTCGCCCTGGTCATGGGCGTCGTCCTGCTGGTGGTGGATCGCCCCGGTCTGCCCCGCTGGTTCGCCGCTCTGGGCTACCTGGGGCCCGCACTGCTGCTCGTCCTGCTTGGCCTGCTGATCCCAGCCGCCATGACGGTGCGCACCTCGCTGTATTCCAACGACGGGAACCGCTTCGTCGGCTTCGAGAACTACGCGACGGTCTTCAGCCAGGACCTCTTCCTGATCGTGCTCCGGAACACCTTTTTCTGGGTGCTTCTCGTGCCGCTGTTGGCCACGGCCCTCGGGCTCGTGTACGCCGTCCTCGTCGACCGCACCCGCTTCGAGAAGTTCGCCAAGACGCTCATCTTCCTGCCCATGGCCATCTCGATGGTGGGCGCCGGCATCATCTGGAAGTTCGTCTACGACGGCCGCGTCGGCCTGCTCAACGCGATCCTCGGGCTCGTCGGAATGCCCAGCCAGGACTTCCTGCTGGACGCCCCGATCAACACCTTCTACCTCATCATCGTCATGATCTGGATCCAGACCGGCTTCGCCATGACCGTGTTGTCGGCGGCCATCAAGGCCATTCCCGATGAGACGATCGAGGCGGCCCGGATGGACGGGGCGGGCGGCATGCGGATGTTCTGGCAGATCACCGTGCCCAGCGTCCGCCCGGCGATCATCGTGGTGCTCACGACCATCGCCATGGCCACCCTGAAGGCGTTCGACATCGTGCGGACGATGACCGGCGGCCAGTTCGACACCTCGATCGTCGCCAACGAGTTCTACACGCAGACGTTCGGACGCCAAGCCGGCGGCATCGGCGCGGCACTGGCCGTCCTGCTGTTCATCCTCGTCATGCCGATCATCATCTACAACGTGCGCCAGATGCGCATCACGGAGGGGGAGCGATGACCGACAACACCGCCGTCACCGTCGCTGTCCCGGCGCGCAAGCTGACCCGGGCGGAGCAGCGCAAGGAGGACGCCAAGACGCGGCTCAGTTCACCCGCGGCGTCCGCCATCGCGGTGATCATCGCGGTGGTCTGGACCATCCCGACCGCCGGCCTGCTGATCACGTCGTTCCGCGAGCCCACCGACATCCGCCGCACGGGGTGGTGGACGGCCTTCACCAACCCGCAGTTCACGCTCGCCAACTACGAGAACGTGCTCACCGGGCAGGGTGACCTGGTCGGCCCATTCATCAACTCGATCGTCATCACGCTGCCGTCGGTGGTCATCCCGATCATCCTGGCGCTGCTGGCCGCCTACGCGTTCGCGTGGATCGACTTCAAGGGTCGGGACTGGCTCTTCGCCGCCGTGTTCGCCCTGCAGATCGTGCCCATCCAGGTCACGCTCGTCCCTCTCCTCACCCAATACGTGCAGTTCGGGCTGGTCGGCACCTACTGGACGGTGTGGCTCTCCCACACCATCTTCGGCCTGCCGCTGGCGATCTTCCTGCTGCACAACTTCATGCGGGAGATCCCGCGGTCGCTCATCGAGGCGGCCCGGGTCGACGGCGCCGGCCACGTGCGCATCTTCTTCCAGGTGCTCATGCCGCTGCTCGTGCCGGCCATCGCGTCGTTCGGCATCTTCCAGTTCCTGTGGGTGTGGAACGACCTGCTGGTCGGCCTCACGTTCGCCGGGCCGCAGTACCGACCGATCACGGTCTCCATCGCCGAGATGGTGGGCAGCCGCGGGCAGGCGTGGCATCTGCTCTCGGCGGGCGCCTTCGTGGCGATGATCGTGCCGCTGATCGTGTTCTTGTCGCTCCAGCGCTACTTCGTGCGGGGCATGCTCGCGGGCGGCGTCAAGGGCTAGGCCAGGGAGTCGATCCACGACTGGTGCAACGCCGCGTAACGCCCGCCGGAGCTCATGAGTCCGGCGGGCGTTCCGTCCTCCAGGATCCGGCCGTGCTCCAGGACGAGCACGCGGTCGGCGATTTCGACGGTGGAGAGCCGGTGCGCGATGATGACCGCCGTGCGGTCGGCCAGCACGGTGCGCAGCGCCCGCTGCACGACGCGTTCGGACGGGATGTCGAGAGAGCTCGTGGCCTCGTCGAGAATGAGGACGGCCGGGTCGGCCAGGAATGCCCGCGCGAACGCGACCAACTGGCGCTGGCCGGCCGAGAGACGCCCGCCCCGCTTGC
The DNA here is from genome assembly GCA_030450535.1 of Propionibacteriaceae bacterium. GTDB lineage: Bacteria > Actinomycetota > Actinomycetes > Propionibacteriales > Propionibacteriaceae > Propioniciclava. Next base: position 9,187 of record JAKDIK010000005.1, on the reverse strand, counting down.
CGACGTCCGTGGCGTATCCCTCGGGCAGTTCCGCGATGAACGCATCGGCGCCGACGGCCTGCGCGGCGGCCGCCACCTCGGCGTCCGAGGCGTCCGGGCGTCCGAAGCGGATGTTGTCGGCCACCGAGCCCGCAAACATCACGTTCTCCTGGGTGACCATGACGACGTGGCGGCGCAGGTCGGCGTCAGCGAGGCGCCGCAGATCGACCCCGTCGAGGGTGACACGGCCGGCGTCCGGGTCGTAGAAGCGGCACAGCAGCTTGGCGATCGTCGTCTTGCCGGCGCCGGTGGTGCCCACCAGCGCGACGGTCTGTCCGGCGGGGATGGCCAGCTCCAGACCGGGCAGCACCGGGACGCCCGCGACGTAGGAGAAGTGGACGCGCTCGAGGCCGAGCGCACCCGCGGCGTCCGGCCGCGGCGTGGGGTCGGCGGGCTCGGGCACGCCGGGCTCCTCCTCCAGGACGCCCGAGAGCTTCTCCAGCGCCGAGATCGCGGACTGGAAGGTGTTGTAGAACTGGCTGATTTCCTGCATCGGTTCGAAGAACTGGCGCACGTACAGCAGGAACGCCGTGAGGACGCCCACCGTCATCGAACCGTCCAGAACGAACTGGCCGCCGACCAGCAGGACGACACCGATGGTGACGTTCCCGATGCCGCGGATGCCGGGCATGAACACCGCCACGAGCCGGAAGGCCGTGACGTTGACGGTGCGGTAGCGGTCGGCCAGCCCGGTGAAGATCTCCTGGTTGCGGGGCTCGCGGCGATAGGCCTGCACGGCGCGGATGCCGGTCATGGACTCCACGAAGTGGACGATGACCTGGGCGGACGCCTCGCGCACCCGTCGGTACGTCCGTGCCGACGACGTGCTGAACCAGCGGACGAGCAGGGCCACGAAGAGCAGCGAGGCGAGACAGGCCGAGCCGAGGCGCCAGTCGAGGATGAGCAGCATGATCGACACGCCGACGAGCGTCAGCACGGCCGAGACGAGGCCGTCGAAGCCGCCGGCGACGAGTTCGGCGATGGCGTCCATGTCGGACGTCAGTCGCGAGACGGCCCGGCCCGAGGTGTAGCGATCGTGGAACGCGACGTCCAGGCGCTGGAAGTGCCGAAAGAGGCGGCGGCGCAGGTCGAGCAGGATGTCTTGGCCAATGCGGCCGAACAGGCGCAGGAAGGAGACCCGCGCGACGGCCTGGACGACGACGGCGCCCACCATGAGGCCGAGGATTTCGAGCAGGACGCCGGGGCCCTCGTCGGCCATGAGCGGCGGGATGCCGAGGTCGATGCCGCGCTGCACGAGCCACGGCGCGGAAAGGCGGGCGAGATTCTCCAGGATCAGGGCGAGGATGAGGACGGGCAGCAGGCGCAGGTACGGACGCAGGAGGCTGCCCAGCAGGCGGCGGCTGCGGCCGCGGAGCTGGACGCCGGCCGCCTCGGCCACCTGCTCGTTCTCCTCGGCGGCGACGCCGCGCCAGGACTGGTCGTCGGCGGAGGCGGGGGAGGTCGTGGTCGTCATGCCATCTCCGCCTCGGCGTCGAAATCGGCACTGAGCAGCTCACGGTACTCCGGCACGGTGGCGAGCAGCTCGGCGTGGGTGCCGACGTGGGTGATGGTGCCCGACTCCAGCAGGGCGACACGGTCGGCCAGCAGCACGGTGGACGCCCGGTGCGCGACCACGATCCCGGTGACCCCGACCAGGACGCGTCGCAGCGCCTCCTCGACCAGCGCCTCGGTGTGAATGTCGAGGGCGCTGAGCGTGTCGTCGAGCACGAGGATGCGGGGCCGGGTGAGGATGGCGCGGGCCAGGGCGAGGCGCTGGCGCTGCCCGCCGGAGAGGCTCATGCCCTGTTCGCCGAGGCGGGTGTCGAGCCCCCACGGCAGGTCGTGCACGAACTGCGCCTGCACCACCTCGACGGCCTCGGCGATCTCGGCGTCGGTGGCGTCCGGACGCCCCAGGGTCAGGTTCTCGCGCGCCGACATGGAGAACAGCGTCGGATCCTCGAACGCCGTGGCCACGATCGAACGGAGGTTCGCGAGCTGCAGGTCGCGGACGTCCACGCCGTCGATGGTGATGCGCCCGCCGGTGACGTCGGCGAGCCTGGCGACGAGCGCGGTCAGCGTCGACTTGCCCGATCCGGTGCCGCCGACCAGCGCGACGGTTTCGCCGGGGGCGACGGTGAGGTTGAGGTGGGCCAGCACGTCGGCGTCCGCGTCATCAAAGCGGTAGGAAACGTCCTCGAAGCGCAGCTCGCCGCGCGGGGCGTCCAGCCGCTCGGGGCCGTCCGTGATGGTCTCGTCGGCGTCCAGGATCTCGCAGACGCGGTCGGCGGCGGTCATGGCGTCCTGGGTCATCGAGAGCAGGAATCCGAGCGCCGCGATGGGCCAGATGAGCGAGAGCATGAGGGTGATGAACGCGACCAGGGTGCCGAGGGTGAGCTGATCCTGCGCGGCGGCCAGGGCGCCGATGGCGAGCACCACGATGAGGGTGAGGGTCGGGATGACCTCGAGGAACGTCCAGAACTTGCTCACGTTCCGGACGCGATCCAACGCCGTGGCGCGCAGCCGGGTGGCGCGATCGTCGAACTGGGCGAACATGTGGCGGCCACGTCCGAACGCCTTGACGACGCGGAAGCCCTGCACGGACTCCTCGACGCTGGACGCCACGTCGCCCGTCTGGTCCTGGATGCGGCGGCTCAGCCGGGTGTAGACACGCTCGTTGAGCAGGCACACGACGACGATCGGCACGGTCGACAAGGCGACGACGACGCCCATCGGCCAGTACATCGAGACCAGCAGGATGGTGACGACCGTGATCTGGAGGATGTTGAGGACGATGAAGAGCATCCCGAAGCCGAGAAAACGGCGCATGGTCGACAGGTCGTTCATGACGCGGCTGAGCAGCTGGCCGGATTCCCAGCGGCCGTGGAAGCCGAGCGCGAGGCGCTGGAGCTTGGCGTAGAGGTCCAGTCGGATGCCGGTCTCGGCGCCGAGGGTGCCGACTGAAACGATCCAGCGGCGGATGAACGTCAGCACGGCGTCCACGATCCCGACGGCCAACGCGAGCGCGCCGAGGGCGTAGAGGCCGGGGCGGTCGGAGCGCGCGATGGGCCCGTCGATGAGGGCGCGCGTGATCAACGGGGTGACGATGCCGACGCCGGTGCCCAGCAGAGCCACGACGAACATGATGACGAAGCGGGACGCGTACGGGCGCAGGTAGGTGCGAAAGCGCCACAGGGACGCGAACGCCCCGAGCCGCCGGGTCGCGCGCGGGCCGCGGCGGGCTGCGAGCAGGGGTGGACGCTCCAGGGCGTCCCCGTAGAGATCCCCCACGGATGTGGACACGGACGTACCCCTCGCTGGAAGTGGGCTCGATCGAAGGACCTGCTGGACCGATGTGGTACACCGCCAGGGACTCGAACCCTGAACCCGCTGATTAAGAGTCAGCTGCTCTGCCAGTTGAGCTAGCGGTGCGCGCGAGGAAAGACATTACCGCACCGGTTGGAGGATCGCGAAATCGCAGCCGTCCCGGGGCCGTGCTCAACGGCGCGCTGAGCGGCACACTCAGCGGCGCGTGACGCGATGCGCTCAGCGGCGCGTGAAGGCGATGCGCTCGTGGCGCAGGCCGTCGTGCTCTGAGCGGGCGCGGTCGAGCGGCTCGAGCGGACGATCCAGGGCCAGCTCGAGGAGATGGTCCGCGAGCTCTGGGTTGCGGGCGAGCACGGGGCCGTGGGGGTAGGTGCCGATGACGCGGCCCGCCACGGCGCCCTCGGTACCGTCGCCGGCGTTGCCGATGCCGCGCTCGACCCGGGCGAGCGGTGTGGCGTCCGGGCCCAGACGGGTGTAGCCCCCATGGTTCTCGAATCCGGAGAGGATGGACTCGGTGCCGTCCGGCTTCGTCCAGCGGGTGAGAATTTCACCGACGGCGCGGTTCTCGCCACGGCGGGTTGTCACGTCGAGCAGGCCGAGGCCCTCGCGGACCTCGTCGGTCTCGCCGATGGTGAACGTCTGGCCGCAGATCTGATAGCCGGCGCAGACGGCGAAGAGGACGGCGCCGGCGTCCACCGCAGAGAACAGCGAGCCGTCCTTCGTCAGCTCGCGGACGGCCGTGGTCTGGGCGTTGTCCTCGCCGCCGCCGAGCAGGTAGATCGCGCCGTCGGGCGGGAGCGGCTGGCCGGGCTCGACGCGGACGACCTCGGCGTCCAGTCCGCGCCACCGCAGGCGTTGGGCGAGGACGAGGCTGTTGCCCTGGTCGCCGTAGATGCCGAGGAGCGACTGGTAGACGAGGACGATCTTGACGGGGTCGGTCATCGCAGGCCTCCCATCTTGAGGAGTTTCTGGAAGGGCGTATAGGTGGCGATGAGATCCACCGGCTGGGGGGCGACGGAAGCGACACGCAGCGCGTCGGTCAGATCGACGGCCACCTGGTGGTCGACCTCGGCGTAGGCGAGGCGGGTGGCGAGGTCGTAGGCGCGGGGGCCGGCGCAGATGACGTTCTTGCCGCGCAGCTGCTCGAACTCGACGTCCCACAGCCAGCTGACGTCCTTGCCATCGGCGGCAACGGAGTCGATGGCGAGCACGACGGTGTTCGTCTCGAGCATCGGCAGCGACTCGGCCCAGCCGGCGGGGTTCTTGCTCAGCACCAGGCGGACACCGACGCCGTTGATCGTCGTGACGGCGAAGCGACCGGCGGGGGACTGGACAGTCTTGAATCCCGTGAGCGCCTTCGAGACGGGGACGCCCATCTCGACGGCGGCCGCCAACGCCATGGCTGCGTTGCTGATGTTGAATTTGCCGGGAACGTTGAGTTTGAGGTCACGGGAGGTGAGGTCGGGCAACCGCACGCTCTCGCCGCGGACGACGTAGTCGGCTCGGGGCTCGGTGAGGTCGCAGCCGGGGCAATCCCAGCGGCCGGTGGGGGCGTCCTCGCTGGGGTTCTCGCGGGTGAGCAGGCTCCCGCAGGCGGGGCAGAGCGCGGCATCGGCCGTCCAGGTGGACGCCGTGTCCACCCAGACGACCTTGCGGGCCTTCTGCGCGGCCCACGTGACCAGCGGGTCGTCGGAGTTGGCGATGACGACGGGGCCGTCCTCACCGGCCTTCTCGAGGGCCTGGCGCCAGCCGCGTCCGAGGAACTTGATCTCGTGGTTGCGGTCGAGCTGGTCGCGGCTGAAATTCAGCAAAACGAGAACCTCGGGCCGGCCGTGCGCGATCATGTCGGCGACCACGCGCTCGTCTGTTTCGAGGACGGCCACCGTGGCCTTCGGGGCCTTGGCCAGCGCGGACGCGATGCCGTAGCGGAGGTTCGCGCCATCGGCGTTGGTGACGAGCTGCTTGGCGTCCGCTCCCAGGAACTCGCGTACGGCGGCCGCCAGCAGGTGCGTGGAGGTGGTCTTGCCGTTGGTGCCCGTGACGGCTGCGATGCGGCGTCCGCGCAGGAGGATCTTGAACGCATCGGGCTGCACGCGGGTGAGGATCTGGCCGCGGATCGAGGCTCCGGAGCCCTTGCCGAGGCGGCGCGAGACCCAGGCGGCGGCGTCCCCGACGGTGGTGCCCACCCGGAGGCGGGCGCGGTCGAGCGCGGTTACGTCATGTGGCACGCGCCCCATTCTGCCCTCTGGGTACCTACGCGACGAACTCGACCATCGCTGGGTTGCCGCCGGGCTGGGCTCGGCGGTGTCGTGTGTCGGCGCGGGCGCCCCGGGTTGACGGAGATCTGCCAGTGGGCGGCCGAAAAGGGTAGGGGTGTGGGCGTCGAGTGGCTCATCGCCGTCGTGGACGCGCCGGCCCGGGCTCGAGGTGTCCCCGTGCGAGTTCGCGTCAGAGCGCCGCCACCGCGCGCCACCGCGAGGTGGCGCGGCCCGAAGGGTCCCTTGGGGTGTGGTCCGCGGGACGCGGCCGGACAAGGATGGCGTCATGGCTCTCCCTGCGCTCGTCAACGACAAGACCCCCGACCTGCTGCGGCTTGGTTACCGCTTCACCGATCGGCTGCGGGCGGATTCGGACGACCCCCGGGCGCCGTCCCGCGTCCCGCTGCGACTGCTCGGCGAGGATGCGCTGCTGGTGCGGGGCGCCGAGGGCGTCCGGCTGTTCTACGACGACACCGCCATCAAGCGGGACGGCGCGCTGCCGACCCTGTTCAGCGGTGGCCTGTTCGGCAAGGGCTCGGTGCACGGCCTCGACGACGAGGCGCACCTCGTGCGCAAGCAATTGTTCGTGCGGGCCGCCATGGACGACGACGCGGTCGCCACGTTGATGGCGGACGCCCGCGACGCGTGGGGGCGCCACATCGACAACGTCTGGACTGCCGGCTGGGAGGGCTCCGTCTACGACGCCGCCGTCGAGGTGTACGGCCGCTCGATCCTGCGGTGGGCTGGCGTCCGCACCGACGACGTCACCGCCACCCGGCTCGCCCGCGACGAGGCGCTCATCGTCGACGGATTCGCCGTCGTCGGGCCGGCATTCGTGCTCAGCAAGCTCAAGCGCCGCCAGTGCGACGCCTGGTTCACCCACCTGATTCGGCGTGCCCGCGCGGGGACGTACCCTGTCCGCGAATCCAGCGCGCTCGACCTCGTCCTCCAGCACACCGATGCCGACGGCCAGCCCCTCAGCGACCACCTCGCGGCCGTGGAGCTCCAAAACGTCATCCGTCCGACCATCGCGGTTGCTCGTTTCGCTGCCTTCGCAGCGCTGGCGCTCCACACCTATCCCGAGTGGCGCGGACGCATCAGCGACGAGGTCGTCGAGCGTGGATCGACGATCGATGCGCCGGTCGCGGTGGCCTTTGCGGAAGAGGTGCGGCGGTATTTCCCGTTCGTGCCGTTGCTGCCCGGAGTGGCCCGGCGCGACCTCACGCACGAGGGCGTCCACGTCGCGAAGGGTCAGCGCGTCCTGCTCGACTTCTATGGCACCCTGCACGACCAGCGGCACTGGGACACCCCCGACCGCTTCGACCCCCATCGATTCCTGGGCACCGGGGAGGTGTTCGCCGAGTACTTCATTCCCCAGGGAGGCGGAGAGGTCGAGACCGGCCACCGCTGCCCCGGGGAGAAGGTCGCGGTCGGCCTGCTCGCCCTGACCGTCGCCGAGCTGGCACGGCTGGACTACGAGCTGCCACCCCAGGATCTCTCCTACGAGATGACGCGCATGCCCACCGCCCCCCGCGACGGTGTGGTGCTCGCTCGCGTCCGACGCCGCTGACGATAGCGCTCACGTCCGGTGTCGACTCACGGACGCCGGCGTGGCGCGCCTACGATGGGTCGCCTCAGTGGGAGCCAAAGGAGGAACCGTGGGTAAGAACAGCTCGGACACCGTCAACCCCTGGCAGGTCGATCCGCGCGAGGTGCTGCGCGCCGGTCCCGACTTCGATCTCGCAACCTTCGACCGGGGCGGCAAGCCCGGCTTCGACGGGCGCAAGGCGGATGGCGAGGCGTTCCTGGCGACGCGGGCTGGCCTGCTCTCCGAGCTGCAGGAGCGGCTCTTCGCCGAAGGCAGGGCCGGTGGACACCGGTCGGTTCTGTGCGTGGTGCAGGGCCTCGACACCGCGGGCAAGGGCGGCGTCGCGCGGCATGTGATGTCGCTGGTTGATCCCCAAGGCGTCGCGCTGCGGTCCTTTGGGGCGCCCACCGAGGAGGAACTGAGTCACCACTACCTGTGGCGCATCAAGAAGGCCCTGCCGCCCGCCGGCAGGATCGGTGTCTTCGACCGCAGCCACTACGAGGACGTCCTCGTGGTCCGCGTGGACAACCTCGTACCCAAGAAGGAATGGGAACCCCGCTACGACGAGATCAACGCCTTCGAGAAGGATCTGGTCGATTCCGGCACGATCGTGCTGAAGTTCGCGCTGATGGTGAGCCATGACGAGCAGGGGCTGCGGCTCATGGAGCGCCTCGATCGTCCCGACAAGCGCTGGAAGCTCAGCGAGAACGACCTGAGCACGCGCGCCAAGTGGGACGACTACCAGGCCGCGTATGCCGACGTGTTCGCACGCACCTCGACCGATCACGCTCCGTGGTACGTCATTCCGGCCGACCGCAAGTGGTACTCGCGCACGGCGATCGTGTCGATCCTCACCCAAACGATGATCGACATGGATCTCGGCTGGCCGGTGCCCGATTGGGACGTCCCCGAGATGCGCGAGAAGCTGGCCCAGCAAATGAGCGTCGAGGCGCTGGAGGAGTCGCTGGCCGAGACGGAGGACAACGTGCGGTCCGCGATCGCCGAGGACGCCGCGACCGAGCGACTGGCCGCGCGCACGAAGAAGGATGATGGCAGCGAGACGGCCGTCGCCGAGCGGGCCGCCGTCCAGGCGCAGGTGGACGCCGACAAGGCCGCCGCGCTCGCCGAGCTCGCCCGAACACGCGACCAGAAGGCCGAGCTGGTTGACCAGGCGCGCCAGCGAACCTGAGCCGGAACGCCTGCGGCGCCCCCCCCGCGCAACGCGGGGGGCCCCCGCGGGGGGGGGGGGGGGGGCCCCCGCGGCGTGGGTGGGGGAGGATTCTCAGGTCGTCCCGCGGGCCGGGGTCTTTCGCCCACGCAGGACAAGGGCGGTGTAGCTGACGGTGGCGATGGTGCTGGTGATCAGGCTCGCCGGCGTCACCTCGGTGGCGGCCAGATCGGTGATCGCGAAGGCTCCCATGCCGATCGCAACGAGGTTGTTGACCACGTGCAGGCCGATCGCCGCTTCGAGGCCACCGGTGCGCCAGGTGAGAATGCCCGCGGCGAGGGCGAAGAGGGCGGTGCTGATGAGGCCCAGGGCGTTGTAGAGGTGGGCGAAGGCGAACAGCGGAATCGGCACCAGGATGCCCCACCACGGGCTCTTGAGCCATGAGCCCAGCATCTGCTGCGGCAGGCCGCGGAACACGTACTCCTCGGCGGTGGCCTGCAGCGGGATGAGGAGGAACGTGACGGCGAGCAGCCCGAGCGTCCAGGGGGTGACCTGCGGGGTCATCGGCGTGCCGGTCGCGAGGGTGAGCGCCGCCGACGCGGTCGTGGTGACGGCGACGATGGCGGCGGCCAGGCCCAGGTAGCGGCCGAGCAGGCCGCGCCGGAGGCGTCCGGCCACCGACGACATCGTGCCGATGGTGCGGCGCTCGCCGATCAGCAGGGCCAGCGCGAGGGCGGGCAGCAGGAGCGCGATGTTGCCGAAGAGGAAGGCGGCCCCCAGCGGACGGTTCGGGGTGGGGACGCCGGGGAT
>JAKDIK010000271.1 GCA_030450535.1 Propionibacteriaceae bacterium | reverse complement strand
CCGACGTGGCCCGGGGCGTCGCCATTCCGACCCCGCCGTTTTGGGGGAGCCGCGTCGTCAAGGGCATTGCGCTGGCCGAGGTGGCGCAGTGGCTCGACCACCGCGCCACGTTCATGGGGCAGTGGGGGCTGCGCGGCACCCGCGACGGCGCGAGCTATGAGGAGCTGGTCGAGACCGAGGGCATTCCGCGGCTGCGGATGTGGCTCGACCGGCTGGCGACCGACCAGCTCGCCGAGTTCGCCGTCGTCCACGGCTACTGGCCCTGCCACAGCGAGGGCAACGACCTCGTCATCCACGACCCGGCCGAGCCGGATGTGCTGGGCACCGAGGTGACCCGTTTCACCTTCCCGCGCCAGACCCGCGACCGTCGCCTGTGCCTGGCCGACTTCTTCGCCGACGCCGACGAGGCGGCACAGAACGGTCCGGACGTGATCGCGTTCCAACTCGTGACCATGGGCAGCCGGGTCGCGGAGGAGACCGGACGCCTCTTCGCCGCCAACGCCTACCGCGACTACCTGGAACTCCACGGCCTGTCGGTCCAGCTCACCGAGGCGCTCGCCGAGCGCTGGCACGCCCGAGTGCGGGCGGACCTGGGGTTGGGGACGTCGGACGAGGACGTGGAGGCGATGATCCGCGACCAGGCCTACCGCGGCTCGCGCTACAGCTTCGGCTACCCCGCGTGTCCGGACCTGGCGGATCGTGCGAAGCTGGTGGCGTTGCTGGAGCCCGAGCGGATCGGCGTCGAGCTGTCCGAGGAGCTCCAGCTGCACCCCGAGCAGTCGACGGACGCGCTGGTCGTCCACCACCCGGAGGCGAAGTACTTCAATGCCCGCTGACCACCGATCCGTCCCCGCGGCCGTCCTGTGGGACTTCGACGGCACGCTCGCCGACTCCGAGCCCGCCTGGCGGGCGGCCGAACGTCGGCTGCTGGCCGAGCTGGGCGCGTCCGTCCCCGAGGAATGGCAGATCGAGCTGCTCGGGCTGGGCATCGTGCAGAGTGCCGCGACCATGCTGGGCTGGGCGGGACGCGAGGACCTGGACGCGGTCGCGACCGCCGACCGCCTCGGCGAGCTCGCGCTGGCGGAGCTGCAGGCCGAGGGGTTGCGCCTGCGGCCCGGCGCCGGGGAGCTCCTGGCCGCGCTGCGCAGCGAGGGGGTCGCGTGCGGGTTGGTCAGCGCGACCTACACCACGATCCTGACGCCGATGCTCGCCTCGCTGCCGCCGAACAGCTTCGACGTCGTCGTGGGGGGAGATGAGGTCGCCGCGGGCAAGCCCCACCCCGAGCCGTACCTCACCGCGGCCGCCCGGCTGGGCGTCGCGCCGCTCGACTGCCTGGTGCTCGAGGATTCCCTCACCGGCATCGCGGCGGCCCAGGCGGCCGGCATGCCCACGCTGGGGATCCCGTTCGGTCAGGAGCTGACCGACGGCCCGAGGCGCCGGGTGGTCGCCACGCTGGCGGGGCTGACCGTCGCCGACGTGGGCGCGCTGTGGCGGGAGTTGGCCGCTGCGTAGGGCCTCCGGGGGGTTGGCCGCCGTCCTGATCGCGGCGCTCGCCGTGCTGGCCGGGTGCACGCCGGCACCGCCGCAGCCGCCCGCGGAGCCCCCGCCCACGGCGTCCATCTCGACCGCGCAGCCGTTCACGGTGGTGACCACCGGGGCGCCCACCACCTACGACCCCGCCGCGGCGGTCACCTCCACAGACGCCATCGTGGCGCTCAACGTGTTCAGCCGGCTGATGGTGGTGCACCCCGAGGGTGCCGAGCTGAAGCCCGATCTGGCGACCGACTGCCTCTACAGCTCACCCACCACGTACCGCTGCGAGCTGCCCGAAGGGTTGACGTTCCACAACGGGCACCCTCTGACCGGCTCGGATGTGAAGTTCAGCGTCGAGCGGGCGTACCGGCTGAGCGTGCCGGGCACGTCGGTGCGCCTGCTCGACTCGCTCGAACGGATCGACGTCGTCGACGACCTCACCGTCGACTTCGTGCTCAAGTGGGCGGACACCCAGTTCGGCTACGCGCTGGCGACACCCGCGGCGAGCGTCGTGGACGAGGAGCTCTACGACCCGGACGCCGTGCGCCCCAACGAGGGACAGGCCGTCGGCTCGGGGCCCTACCAGCTCGTGACCACCGCCGCGGACCGCCTGGTGTTCGAGCGGTTCGCCGACTACCGGGGCGCCCTCACCGGTGTAATCGACACGATCGAGCTGCGGCTCGTGGCCGACTCGGCGGGCGCGGAGGCGCTGATGGCCGACGGCACCGCCGACGTGGTGTGGCGCAGCCTCAACGCCGCGGCCCGCGACCGGGTGCGGGCCGACGCGCTGCGCACCCCGGCCCCCGACCACCGCTTCACCGAACAGCAGCTGCCCGACGCGCATCTGGCGAAGCTCCTGGTCAACCCGGCGAGTCCCTGGCGGAGCGACGCGACCATCCGCGCCGCGGTGGCGCTGGCGCTGCAGGCCGACCGCAGCCTGGCCTCGCTGGTGCCGCCGTCGGTCGAGGGCTCCGCGGCGACATTCCCCGTGGGTGGGGCGCCCGACGTTCCGGCCATCGGGGGACAGCGGCCCGCCCTGACGCTCAGCTATGCCTCGACCGCGCCCGACCTGCGCGACCTGGCGGGCGTCCTGCGCGACCGGTTGGAATCGCGGGGCGGCATGTCGGTGCAGCTTGTGGCCGACCACCCGGGGGCCGACCTGATCCTCACCGACGGGCCGGCCTGGGTGAACACGGCGTTCGGCTGGTTGCAGCCCTACATCGACGACCCGCTGCCCGGCAGCGCCGGCAAGGTCCAGGAGTTGGTGCAGGCGGCCCGGGAGACGACCGATCCGGTGCAGCGCGAGGCACTGCTGGGCGAGGTGCAGGCCCAGGCCGCCGCCGACCTGACGGTGCTGCCGATCTCGGTGGGGGCCGAACCGATCCACCTGGGCGACGGTGTGACGCTGCAGGGCCAGCCGTACGGGCCCGGCTGGCAACTGGGATTGTGGAGTCTGCGAGCATGAGTGATTTCTCGGGGGTGCGCACCGGGTCGTTCGTGGCCGGAGAGCGCATCACGCTGTCCGATGCCAAGGGGCGAAGGCATTCCGTGCGGCTGCGCGAGGAGGGGGTGTTCCACACGACCAAGGGCGGTATTCCCCACGCCGACCTCATCGGGCAGCCGGAGGGCACGGTCGCCACGTCTGTGGGTGGTGCCGAATTCTTGGCGTTTCGGCCGCTGATGCACGACTTCATGGTCTCGATGCCCCGTGAGGCCGCGGTGATCTACCCCAAGGACGCCGCGCACATCCTCATGCAGGCCGACATCTTTCCGGGCGCGCGCGTGCTGGAGGCGGGCGTCGGCTCGGGGGCGCTCTCGATCGCGCTGCTGCGCATGATCGGGACGGGGGGACACCTGTATTCCTACGAGCGGCGCGAGGAGTTCGCGGCCGTGGCCCGAAGCAACGTCGAGGGTTTCTACGGAGCGCCGCACCCGGCCTGGGAGATCCGGCTGGGCGACCTCGTCGAGACGATCGGTCCCGAGGAGCTGGATCGCGCGATCCTCGACATGCTCGCGCCCTGGGAGTGCATCGACGCGGTCGCGGACCGGCTGGTGCCCGGCGGCGTGCTGACCTGCTATGTCGCCACCGCGACGCAGCTCGGGCGCACGGTGGAGACGCTGCGCACGCACGGCGGGTTCACCGAGCCGGTGAGCCGCGAGTACTCCGCGCGCGACTGGCACGCCGAGGGGCTGGCGATTCGCCCCGGGCACTCCACGTGCGGCCACACGGGTTTCCTCATCTTTGCTCGCCGCCTCGCGCCGGGGGTGAGCGCGCCGCGGAAGCGCCGGCGTCCGGCACCCGGGGCGTACGGCCCCGACTACGTGGGCCCCAGACCGCCGTGGGTGGACGCCCCCGCGGGGGGACGGGCGCCGGAGTCGACCGGGTCGGGTCCCGAGCGTGGCTGACCCCGCCCTGGAGCGCGCGGAGCGGCGACTGGCCGAGGCCC
>JAKDIK010000270.1 GCA_030450535.1 Propionibacteriaceae bacterium | reverse complement strand
TTTCGCGACCGCGCCGCTCGTCGTGAGCGGCTGCATCATGATGCGCGTCTGCCATCTGGACACCTGTCCGGTGGGTGTCGCCACCCAGAACCCGGAGCTGCGCGCCAAGTACTCCGGGCACGCCGACTACGTGGTGAACTTCTTCGAGTTCATCGCCGAGGAGGTCCGGGAGTGGCTGGCGAAGCTCGGCTTCCGCTCGATCGAGGAGGCCGTCGGCCACGTCGAGGTGCTCCGGACGAAGGCGGCTGTCGACCACTGGAAGGCGCACGGGCTGGACCTGTCGCCGATTCTCCACCAGGTCGACACCGACGGCCCGCTGCACCGCGTCACGACGCAGGATCACGGGCTCGACGCCAAGCTGGACGTCGAATTGATCGAGCGGGCCCGGCCGGCCTTGGAGCGCGGCGAGCGCGTCCGGTTCAGCGTGGACGTGGCCAACGTGGACCGCACGGTGGGCACGATCCTCGGCCACGAGGTCACGAAGGCGACCGAGGGCGAGGGCTTCGACGACGACACCATCGACATCACCCTGACCGGCACCGGCGGGCAGAGCTTCGGGGCGTTCCTGCCGCGCGGCGTCACGCTGCGGCTGGTCGGTGACACGAACGACTACTTCGGCAAGGGGCTCTCGGGCGGACGCCTGTCCGTGCGTCCCCACGACGAGGCGACGTTCGTGGCGCAGGAGCAGATCGTGGCCGGCAACGTCATCGCCTACGGCGCGACGTCGGGTGAGCTGTACATCCGCGGCCGCGTCGGGGAGCGGTTCTGCGTCCGCAACTCGGGTGCGGTGGCCGTCGTCGAGGGCGTGGGCGACCACGGGTGCGAGTACATGACCGGCGGCGAGGCGCTCGTGCTGGGCGCCACCGGACGCAACTTCGCGGCCGGCATGTCGGGCGGCGTCGCGTGGGTGTTGGATCTGGATCCCGGTCGGCTCAACACCGAGATGGTCGACCCGGTCGCGTTGTCGGATGACGACGTGGAACGGATCACCGAGTTGTTGGGCACGCACGTCGCCGAGACCGGTTCGGCCGTCGCGCAGGAGCTGCTCGACGCCGGTGCGGACGCCTGGCGCGCTCGCTTCACCAAGGCCCTGCCGCGGGACTACGCCCGCGTCCTGCAGGCCAGAACGGACGCCGAGGCCGCGGGGGCGTCGGACGAGGAGACCGTCGAGAAGATGATGGAGGCTGCTCATGGCTGATCCCCGGGGCTTCATGAAGGTCGAGCGTGAGGTCGCCGAGCGGCGTCCGGTGGCCGAGCGCGTCCACGACTGGGACGAGGTGTACCCCGGCTCACCCGGGCGCGCCGTGCTGCCCATCATCCGGGCGCAGGCGTCCCGGTGCATGGACTGCGGCATCCCGTTCTGTCACCAGGGCTGCCCGCTGGGCAACCTGATCCCGGAGTGGAACGACCTCATCCACAACGACCTGTGGCGCTCGGCCACCGACCGGCTGCACGCCACCAACAACTTCCCGGAGTTCACCGGACGCCTCTGTCCGGCGCCCTGCGAGACGGCGTGCGTGGTGGGCATCAACCGGGAGCCGGTGACGATCAAGAACATCGAGGTCGCCATCGCCGACAAGGCGTGGGACGACCGTCGCGTCGTTCCCGTGGTGCCGGAATGGCATACCGGCAAGACCGTCGCCGTCGTGGGCTCGGGCCCGGCCGGGCTGGCGACCGCCCAGCAACTCACGCGCGCCGGCCACACGGTCGTCGTGTACGAGCGGGCCGACGACATCGGCGGGCTGCTGCGCTTCGGCATTCCGGAGTTCAAGATGGAGAAGAAGGTCCTCAACCGGCGTCTCAAGCAGATGCGGCAGGAGGGCACGGTCTTCAAGCCGAACACGACGATCGGCGTCGACATCACCGGCGAGCAGCTCCTCGACCGGTTCGATGCCGTCGTGCTGGCGGTGGGCTCGACGGTGGGCCGCGACCTGCCGATTCCGGGCCGGGAGCTCGCCGGGATTCACCAGGCGATGGAATTCCTGCCGCAGGCCAACCGCTCGGCGCTGGGCCAGGAGGTTGCCGACCAGATCGTGGCGACCGGCAAGCACGTGGTGGTCATCGGCGGCGGTGACACGGGGTCGGACTGCATCGGCACCTCGCTGCGCCAGGGCGCGGCGTCGGTGACGCAGTTGGAGATCATGCCGACGCCGACGTCCGACCGGCCGGGCAACCAGCCGTGGCCGACGTACCCGATGCTGTTTCGGATCAGCACCTCGCACGAGGAGGGCGAGGTGGCCCGCGAGTACGCGGTCTCCACCTCGGAGTTCCTGGGCACTGATGGACGCGTGACGTCGCTGCGGCTGTCGGAGGTGACCTTCGATGCCGGCAGGTTCGTGCCCGTGGAGGGCACCGAGCGGGAGATCCCGGCCGACCTCGTCCTGCTGGCGATGGGCTTCACCGGCCCGGAGCGCACCGGGGTGGTCGAGGAGCTTGGGGTCGAGCTGGACGCCCGCGGCAACATCGCCCGCGACGAGAGCTACGCCACGAACGTGCCCGGCGTCTTCGTCGCCGGCGACTGCGGGCGGGGCCAGTCCCTGATCGTCTGGGCGATCGCCGAGGGCCGCTCCGCGGCGAACGGGGTGGACGCCTACCTGCAGGGCACGTCGATCCTGCCGCGCCCCATCGGGCCCAACGAGCGCCAGATGATGGTCTGACGGCTGACCGGCGCCCCGGAGGATCGGGTGTGGGACGATGCCGGCATGAGTGAGGGCGCGCCGCGCGTGGCCATCGTCGGGGCGGGACCGTCCGGGTTGTTCGCCGCGCAGGCGCTGCTGACGAGGCACGCCGGCGTCCGAATCGACGTGCTCGACCGCCTGCCCGCGCCGTTCGGTCTGTTGCGGTACGGCGTCGCCCCCGACCACGCCAGCATGCAGGGTATCCAGCGCGCACTCGTGGCACCTTTCGCGTCCGAGCGGGTCCGGTTCTTCGGGCTCGTCGAGTTGGGCACCACCCTCACCCGCGACGAACTCCTCGCCGGCTACGACGCGGTGATCTACGCGGCCGGGGCGTCCGAGGACCGTCGCCTCGGCATCGCGGGGGAGGATTTGTCCGGGAGCCGCTCGGCGCGGGAGTTCGTCGCCTGGTACTGCGGGCATCCCGATGCCGAGGCGCAGTCGCTGGCCGGCGTCCGAAGCGCCGTCACGTTCGGCGTCGGCAACGTGGCCGCGGACGTCGCCCGGGTTCTCGCCTCGCCCCACGGTCGCCTGGCGGAGACGGACATGCCCGGGCCGGTGCTGGCCGAACTCCGCAGGGCGGAGATCCGAGACGTGTGGATCATCGGACGCCGGGGGCCGCAGCACGCCTCGTTCACCACCCCGGAGCTGCGCGAGTTGCTGACCCTCGACGGCGTCCAGCCCGTGCTCGACCCGGCCGATCTCGACGGCATCGACGAGACCGGCCTCGACCGCCGCCACCGAGGCAACGTGGCGGCCCTGCGGGAAGCCCTCGGGCGCACCGTGCCGGACGCCGGCGTCCGGCTGCACCTGCGATTCTGGCGGCGGCCGGTGGAAATCCTCGGCCAGGACGTGGTGACCGGCGTCGTGCTGGAGCGGACCGCGGCCGCCGGCGGCACGTCCGTGGTCGGCACGGGCGAGCGCGAGAGGGTTGACTGCCACCTGGTGCTGCGCGCGATCGGCTACCGGGCGCGTCCGCTGCCCGGCGTGGCGTTCGACGGGGCGTCCGGCGTCATCCCGAACGTGGACGGCCGCGTGCTGCGCCCCGACGGGACGCCGAGTCCGGGGGAGTATGTCGTGGGCTGGATCAAGCGCGGCCCCGTGGGCGTCATCGGCACCAACAAGTCGGATGCCGCCGAGACCGTCGCGCACCTGCTGGCCGATCTCGGCGCGGGCAACGCCGAACCCCGCGGGGGCAGTGGGGTGGACGAGCTGCTCGCGTCCCACGGCCTGACCGCCTCGACGTTCGCCGACTGGGAGGCGATCGACGCCGAGGAGCAGGCCCGCGGGGCGGCGTCCGGCCGATCGCGGGTCAAGGTGGCGTCGTGGAGCCA
>JAKDIK010000269.1 GCA_030450535.1 Propionibacteriaceae bacterium | reverse complement strand
ACGTCCGGGGGTCGGCGGGCGAGACGAAACCGGGGGTTTCGCCGAAGTCACCAAAATCCACCGGGCCAAAACCAACGATGCGGCGTGTTGCCTTGGTGGTTTCCTACAGATCGAACGCGTCGGCCTCGGCCGTCTCAGGCGTCCGCTCGTGCTCCTCGATCCACTCCGAATCGCACCCGGGGCACCGGTAGACCGGAGCACCCTCCACGCGGCGATCGGTCTCGATCGTGCCGCAGGCGTCCTGGCAGGGGTGGGATACGAGGAACCGGGCCATGCCCACCATGATGGCAGGCGGCATCGCAGTGCCCTCCCGGCATGCCCTCGTCGGGGCAGTCCCGTCGCCGAACTCCCTGGCGTTGAATTCTGTGTGTTGAATTCTGTGTGGAGCCCCATACGGGGCGGGCTCCCTGCCCACCCGCGAGGACCCTCACGGCCCATCCGAGATGCGGAGGCGGCGGCGAAGCGGGCATGATAGTGCCATGGCCACAAAGGACAAGCTGCTGCATGCAGGCAAGGTCGCGGCGATGCGAATCCTTGAGAAGGCACCCCAGAACATCGGATCGGTGAGTTCCGTCCGTCTGGAGGGCGCACGCCCGGTGGTGTTCACCTACGACGACGGCCCCACGCCCGGACGCACGCCCGACGTGATGGATGCGCTCGCGGAGCACGGGGCGACGGCGACCTTCTTCGTGCTCATGACCAGCGTCCACGCGCATCCGGAGCTCCTTCGCGAGGTCATCGCCGCCGGCCATGAAGTGGGCCTCCACGGGGTGGATCACCGCCACCTCCCCTCGTTGCCCATCCGCGTCGTTGCCGACAACGTGCGGCGCGGCAAGGCCGAGCTCGAGGACATCGTGGGCCAGCCGATTCGTTGGTTCCGACCCCCGTACGGTCACCAATCCCCGGCCGACTGGCACACGATCCGTGCCGCCGGGATGGAGTCGGTGCTGTGGAGCTCGACGAGCTGGGACTGGAATCGGAAGGTGGACAACGCCAAGCGCGTCGAGATCGCGTCGCTCAGCCTGCACCCGGGCGCTGTCATCCTGCTGCACGACGGCCACGCGAGCGACGCCGATCTCGCCTACGACGGGCCCGAACCGCAGCTAGATCGTCGCGACCTCACCGACCGGCTGTTGCGGGTCTGCGCCGAGCGGGATCTCACCTGCCTGAGTCTCGGCAACCTGGTGGACCGCGGGGGGGAACTCGTCCGGCGGCCGCACTTCACCATCCGGCCACGCCTGCATCGCCGCTGAGGCCCGCGGGGTCGCGGGGTCTTCGCGATTCAGCAAGGCTGATTCACCCGCGTGGGGACGCGTCGGCCCGGGCCAGTTCGTCGGCCAGGACGTCCGCCCACAGCTCGACCCACGGCGAGTGGTTCATCGACCGGTGGTCGCCCTGCACCTCGACCAGCCGCCAGTCCCCGCTCAGGAAGGGTTTCCAGGCACGGCGCTGTGCCCGCTGGTCGCTGTCGGCGACGAAGACGATCGTGCAGCCACCCCACGGCTGGCCGCGATACCGCCGGGCCAGGTCCTTGCTCTGGTCGTGGAGCCGCCCGTGACCCCGCCCGCCTGTGGTGACGCGCAGCGTCGTCCAGTGCAACGCGAGCCGGTGTCGGACGTGACGCAGCGGCCCGGGCTCCCGCGCCGGATGGGTGATCGGATCCGGCGGGAAGGAGTCGAGGATGGCCAGGAGGGCGACCTCCTCGCCCAGCGCCTTCAACTGGTGCGCCATCTCGAAGGCCACGATCCCACCGAAGGAGTGTCCGGCCAGGTGATACGGGCCCCGGGGGTGCAGCCGCCGGACCATCCGCACATGGCGTCGGGCGATCTGCTTCACCGAGCGCTCCGGCAGTCCGCGCGCCTCGATGACGGGCGATTGCAGGGCGTACACGGGCCGCTGCCCGCCCATGCGACGCGCGAGGCCCATATGGGCCATGCCGAGACCGCCGGCCCCGGCGACGATGAACAGCGGCGGCGCCTCGCCCGCCGTCTGCAGGGTCACCAGCGAACGGTGGGGGCGTCCGGACCGGGAGCCGACGCGGGCGGCAAACGCGCGCAGGACCGGGGCCTCAGCCAGCAGGCCGGAGTGCAGTCGGTGGGACGGGACGCCGAGGTCGTGACCGATCATCGCGAGCAGCGCCTCGGCCGCCAGCGAGTCGCCGCCGAGGGCAAAGAAGTCATCGTGGGGGCCGACGTGATCCACCTTGAGGACGCTCCGCCAGGCCTCGGCGACCAGTTCCTCGAAGTGCGACATCTTCGCCTGCGTGGGGTCGACCTCGAACTCACGCGGCTCGGGCAACCGGGCGCGGTCGATCTTGCCCCGCTCGCTGCGGGGCAATGCGGGTAGGAAGACCAGCACCTCCGGCACCATGTGCATCGGCAGGACCGACCTCAACGCCCCACGGACGCCCTCGGCGTCCAGTCCGTCGTCAGTCGCGACGACGTAGGCGACCAGTCGGGCGCCGCCGCTGGGTCGCGGCACTCCCACGACCACGGCCTCGCGCACCTCGGGCAGCGCGAACAGGGCGGCGTCCACCTCACCGGGATCCACCAGGTAGCCGCGCACCTTCACGCTGTGGTCCACGCGGCCCACCAGCTGCAAGGAACCGTCGGGCAGGAACCGGCCACGGTCGCTGGTCACGTAGGTGCGCGTGCCGTCCGCGTTGTCGTGGAACGACGCCGCGGTCGCCTCCGCCATCTGGTGATAGCCCATCGCGACCGACAAGGCGGTCACCGTGACGCGGCCGGCGCCGTCGCCGCCCGCCTCATCGTCGGGTAGCAGCCCGACGACGGTGCGACCCACGCCCCAGCCGACGGGAAGTGCGCCCGATCCAACCACCTCACCGGAGCCCGGCCCCACGACGTACTCACAGATCAGACCCGTCTCCGACGAGCCGTAACGGTTGCGCACAAGGCACCCCGGCGGGATCAGGTGGCGCACCGCGTCGATGTCGGGCCGGTAGGCGGACTCCCCGGCGACCGTCACCGACGTCAGGGTCGCCAGGTCGTCCGGATCGGGGGCTGCGGCGCAGAAGGCGCGCAGGATCGCCGGGCTCGTGATCATCACCGAGCAACGATGCTCGCCGATGAAGGCCGCCAGGGGCGCGATCCCGCGCGTCCGGGCGTCGTACAGCCGCATGGTGGCGCCCACCAGCAGGCCGTGGATCGTCGTCGTCAACCCGGCGTGGAACGCGATCGGCAGGGTGTGGGCGAGGACCCCCGAGGAGTCGTAGCAGCCGGTGGCGATCGCGCTGTTCCACGCGTCCTGTACGAGCAGGATGTGGTCGTTCATGACGGGCTTGGGGGTGCCGGTCGAGCCCGAGGTGAACGCCAGCGCCGCCACGGCGCGCGGATCCGGGGCATCGGCCCACAACGTCGCGGCCGCGACCGGTTCGGCATCCCGCAGCGGCACCGCCACGTCCACCCCCAGTTCCCGCGCGGCGCGCTCGTGCGGCTCGTCGGTGACAACGAGGGCCAGGCCCACCTGTTCCGCCAGCCGCCGCGGCCGCGCGGCCGGGGCAT
The DNA here is from genome assembly GCA_030450535.1 of Propionibacteriaceae bacterium. Taxonomy (GTDB): domain Bacteria; phylum Actinomycetota; class Actinomycetes; order Propionibacteriales; family Propionibacteriaceae; genus Propioniciclava. The sequence continues at coordinate 490 of JAKDIK010000269.1, read as the reverse complement.
GGGAGTCCAGCACCAGAACCGGGTGTCCGGAGGCGATGATGCCCATCAGGGCGGCCACCGCGTCCGAGTCGTGCCCACCGAGCAGGCCGACGGGAGCCTCCGCACCAAGCGTGGGCATCCCCCGCACCGCCGCGCAGACCTGCGCGGCGAGGCCGCCCACCTGCGCGAACGTCAGATCCGCGAGTTCGACCCTCACGGCGATGCTGTCTCCGCCCGCCTCCACGACGCGCTGGAGTCTCGCCACGACACCGGTGCCGATGTCGGCTTCGACGAGTTCCGGGATCGCCGGGGTGGGCGTGGGAAGGGCCGATCCGGTCTCCATGATGGGAGCCTCCTTCCCCGACACGAATCTGAACTGCAGCGGGGGGAAAGGGACGCGAACGGCGAAATCCTCAACGCTGCTCTCAAATTACCAGCGAGGCCGCCGGCTGCGTGGCGCGATCGTGGTGATCTCCTCGCCCGAGTGCTCGGCGTTGAGGTCGCGGACGGC
>JAKDIK010000268.1 GCA_030450535.1 Propionibacteriaceae bacterium | reverse complement strand
GGCCGGGGTGGGGTCCGGGCCACCGCGTTTGTGGGGAGGGACCCGTGGCGTCAGGCCATCTCCACGGCGGTCGCCGCGGTGGAGTGGGTCCTTTCGGGTCGGCCGGTCCGCTCGGCGACGGCGAAGACGAACGCGACGATCACCGACATGAGCACCAGCTCACCACCGTCCTCCAACACGGTGAACGGCACGTCCGCCCACGGTGCGTCGAACAGGAGGTGGTGGACGGCGTCCACGCCCACCCCCACCGCTCCCAGCGCGGCGGCCAGCCAGAACAGGCGACGGCTCACCTCGCGGCTGCGACCGCGTTCGCGGCGATGGAGTGGTACGGCGACCACGAGGAACATCACGACGACCCCGACCAGGAATCCGAGCTCTCCGGCGTGCCAGACCCAGTCGCCCCGCTCGGGCCACCGGGCGCCGGCCCACTCTCCGGCCCGTTCGTGGAGGCCGAACCAGTCATCTGCCGCGATATAGGCGAACAGGGCCGCCCACGCCAGGAAGACCGGGGCCCGCAGACGCTGGAGCAACGTGAGGAGCAGGAGCGCGATCCAGATCGCCTTGAGATACTGGATGAGTTCGCCGTACCCGCGTTCCGCGCCGAGATCGAACGTCCAGCCCGACGGGTAGCCGACGAACTTCAGGGACAGATGAAGAGCGATCAGGGCGGCGTCCGCGGCGAGAAACAAGCACAGCAGCAGCCCGGCTCCGGAGGTCAGGTCGAGCCACCTGCTGGTCCGTGGGCGCTCGTCCATCCCGGAGCCTCCTTGCGTGCGGGGGGTTTCGGTGAACTGTAGACCATGCGCAGGTGTACCCGTCGCTGCGCTGGCGCCACCCGCCCGTGCCGCTCGCGAGGCTGAATCTGATGTCGGGCGGCCCGATCAGTAGCGGCGCGATCAGTAGCTGTCGGCCGACTCGCCGCCGTCGAGCACCGCGCGCGTGCCGGAGAGTCCGAGTCGTGTCGCACCGGCGGCCACCATGGCCTGGGCGGCGTCCCAGTCGCGAATGCCGCCGGACGCCTTGACCCCGAGCCGACCGCCCACCGTGGCGGCCATGAGTTCGACGGCGTGCATGGAGGCGCCGCCGCTGGGGTGGAAACCGGTGGAGGTCTTCACGAAATCGGCGCCCGCCGCCTCGGCAGCGCGGCAGGCGGCAACGATCTCGTCGTCGGTGAGCGCGGCGGATTCGATGATGACCTTGAGCACGGTGGGAGCGGGAGCGGCCGTCCGCACGGCGTGGATCTCGGATTGGGTGTGGTGGGAATCTCCGGCCTTGAGACGCCCGATGTCGAGCACCATGTCGACCTCGTCGGCGCCGTTGGCCACGGATTCCGCGGCCTCGGCTGCCTTGCTGGCGGGTGTGTGCTTGCCCGAAGGGAAGCCGCAGACGGTGGCGAGCTTCACCTCCCCGAGATCGAAGCCGAGCGGAAGCATCGAGGGGGAGACGCAGATCGAGTAGGTTCCCAACTCAGCCGCCTCGATGGCGAGCGCCTCCACCTCGGCGGGGGTGGCCGTCGGGGACAGCAGCGTGTGGTCGACGAGGCGGGCCAGCTCGGCGCGGGTCATCATGGTTCCTCCGGGTTCGATCGTGGGTGCGATCAGCCTATGCCCCAACCTGCTTTCCGGTCGTGGTGCGTCGCGCGCTGATTTCAGGGGTGTCACGGCCGATGAATCGTGCCAGCGTGACGATTCAGTGACCGTGAGACCCCTGAAATCAGCGAGACCTGATCCAGAGAAGCTCACCCGCCATGGCTGCTGGGTGCTGATAGCGCGCACCTACGCTGGGACGCGTGACCGCGCACGTCTCCGCCGCCCGCCTGTTGCCCGCCGCGACCGTCGATCGCCTGACCGCGCTCGTGAGCGCCACGTCGAGCGCGACGCAGCCGACCTTCTCCCCGCTGGACGCCAGTCCCCTCGCGGAGGTCCCCCAGTCGAGCACCACCGATATCCAGCACGCGTTCGCAGCAGCCCGCGCCCTGCAGCCGTCGTGGGCCGCGCTCGGCCCGCGCGCACGGGGCCGACGACTTCTGGAGTTTCACGACCTTGTGCTGGCCCATCAGGTGGAACTCGCCGACCTGATCGTTGTCGAGACGGGCAAGAGCCGATCCGATGCGGTGGAGGAGATCTTCCACGTCGCGCTGACCGCCCGCTATTACGGCGAACACGCGGCGAGGTTGCTGCGCTCGGAGCGCCGTCCGGGCATCTTCCCGATCCTCACGCGGGTCGACGTTCACCACCACCCGAAGGGGGTCGTGGCGGTCATCTCGCCGTGGAACTACCCGCTCACCATGGGGTTCAGCGACGGGCTGGCAGCCCTGGCCGCCGGCAACACCGTCGTCGCCAAGCCAGATGCCCAAACCACGCTGACCGCGCTGGCCGGGCTCGAACTGCTGCGGCGGGCCGGCGTGCCGGACGCCGCCTGGCAGATCGTCGCAGGTCCGGGCCCGGAGGCGGGCGGGGCGCTCATCGATGCCGCCGACCACGTGTGTTTCACCGGCTCCACCGCCACAGGCCGCACGGTCGCCGAGCGGGCCGGCCGCCGACTCATCGGGGCATCGCTCGAGCTGGGTGGCAAGAACCCGATGATCGTGTGCGCGGATGCCGACCTGGACGCCGCCGTCGACGGCGCGCTCCGCGGATGTTTCGCCAACGCCGGTCAGCTCTGCGTCAGCTTCGAGCGGATCTACGTCGCCCGTGAGGTCTACCCTGCCTTCCGCGAGCGGTTCGTCGCCGCCACCCGCGCTCTGCGGCTGAGCGCCGGCCTGGCCTGGGACTGCGAGGTGGGAACCCTCACCAGCGAGGCTCAGCTCACCAAGGTCACCGCCGCGGTCGAGGACGCCCGCACCCGGGGCGCCACCGTGCTGGTGGGCGGACGCGCCCGCCCCGACATCGCCCCGTGGTGCTTCGAGCCGACCATTCTTGAGGGAGTACGACCGGGCATGAGTTGCTGGCGCGAGGAGACGTTCGGCCCGGTCGTCGCCCTGTATCCCTTCGACGACGAGGACGCCGCCGTCGCCAAGGCCAACGATTCCGAGCACGGACTCAACGCCTCGGTCTGGAGCACCGACCATCGCCGTGCCCGGGCGCTGGCGTCCAGGATCCGCACGGGAACCGTCAACGTCAACGAGGCCATCGGGGCCACGTTCGCCTCGCTCGCCGCGCCGATGGGCGGCGTGGGCGCCAGCGGGCTGGGGCGGCGCCAGGGGCCCGAGGGGATCCTCCGGTTCACCCGGGCCCAGTCGGTGGCGACGCAGCGGGGCATGAGTCTCGGTGCGCCGGACGGTCAGTCCCGGGAGCAGTTCGCGGCGACCATGACCAAGGCTCTGCGGCTCATGCGTCGGCTGCGCCTGTGATCAGAATTCAGCCGACGATGACGGCCTGGAGCTCTCCGACGGGAAGCTCGCGCGCAGCGAACGTGTCGACAGTGACGGTGCCGCTGTAGCCGAGGGCGGACCAATGGACGTCCCAATAGCTGGTGGCGGTGATGGTGTAGGTGCCCTTCGGGAGGGAGGGCCAGCTGTAGGCGTAACCGTCCCGCGGAGCGTTGCTCCCCCTCGGGATCATGATCTGGGCAGCATGCCACGAGGGGGCCGTCCTTCGCTCGCCGGTGCGCGGGTTATCCACAGGGCCGACGGCGTCGGACGCCTCACATCGGGAGTTCGCTCACCATCACCTCGATGGCCGCGGCGTCCTCGGGGCTCGGGGCCTCGGAGCCGGTCTTTCCACTGCGCGCCGTGGCGTAGGCCAGGGCCGCGCGGAGACGTTCGGGTTCCGGAGCGCCGTCCAACTCCGTCATCAGGTAGCCCCCCATCGCCGCCGCGCCGCGTCCGATCGCGGTGACGGCCGGGATCGCCTCCGAACGCGCATACCACTGGGCGGACCGCGTGGACAGGATCGCCCCCTCCGCCGCCAGGGTGAGCAACACGCGCGGCAGTCCGGCCTCGGTCAGCGCCCGGATGTTCCGGGCGGGGGCCGCCCCCCCGGGGGGCCCCCCCAAAAAGGGGAGGGGGCCGCCCGGGGGGGGCGGGG
>JAKDIK010000267.1 GCA_030450535.1 Propionibacteriaceae bacterium | reverse complement strand
GGACGCCGCGGGCGGCCAGCCGGTCGGTGAGCACAGCCACGAGGGCGGACGCCGGCGTGTGCGCCCCATCGGCGGTGACGAGATGCCAGCTGCCGAAGGTGCGCTCGACGCTGAGCCGTGAGGTGTACCACGCGGGCGTGTCGGCGGGGGACAGCCCGCGCTCGCTGGCCACGGCCCGCACGCGCGCCGCAAGGACGGGGTGGCGCAGTTCGCGGGCGACGTGCTCGAGGCTGCGGCGGGGATCAAGGCGCGCGGCGGCGAGGGCGGCCGGTGTGATCTCGGCCTCCAGCCCGAGGGGCGCAGCGCCAGCCAGGTGCGGTCGGCGGCGTCGACGAGGTCGCGCCAGGTGGCGGCGGCGTCCGGGCCGAGCGTGGCGACGTCGGCGTACCACTGGTCGCCGCGGTCGCCCGGGGAGTCCGGGGCCGGCACGAGCTCGAGCCCGTGCAGTCCCAGCGCCCCCTTGGCGGGTCGGCCCGACTTGGTGAACAGGTCGCGCCAGGGCGCCGGGAAGGCGAGGGTGTCACCCAACTGGCGGCCCAAGGCGTCCGGCCAGGTGGGGTCGGGCTCGACGAGGGTGAGGGCGTGGCCGACGTGGGCGAGACGGACGGCGGCTGCGACGCCGGCGAAGGTCCCGCCGAGGACGGTGATGCGGGCCACGTCAGGCGGGGGTCGGCGTCCGGCTGCGCCAGCGTTGGAAGGACGCCCAGCCGCGGCGAATGCGGGAGGCGAGGTACCACAGGGCGCCCAGGCCGAGCGCGAGCAGGATCGCGACGACGACGGCCGCCGCGACGGGCGCGAGGGCGACGAGGGTGGCGACGCCCGTCACGGCCACGTCGCCGGCCGAGGACGCGGCGACGTTGGTGACCGGCTCGGGGGAGGTGTTGACGGCGAGCCGGATGCCTGCCTTGGTGAGGTGGCTGACCAGCGCGGTCACGCCGCCGACCGCGGCGAGCGTGACGGTGGCCAGATCGCCGGTGGCGCCCGCGTACAGGGCGCCGATCACCGCGCCCGCGATCGGGCGGATGACGGTCGAGACGGCGTCCCAGGCGGAGTCGATGTAGGGGATCTTGTCGGCGACGACCTCGATGAGGCACAGGATGCCGACGACGATCAGGACGTCGGTGCGCTGGAAGCCGGCCGGGACGTTCTCAATCCCGGCGAAACGACCCAGCAGGCCGAGCACGAGCACCGTGCCCCACGCGTTGATGCCGCTTGCCCACCCGGAGGCGAACGCGGCGGGAAGCATCTCCATGGACGCCGAGGCTACCGCGCGCACGCTCCGTTCACGCGATGGTCATCTGTTCGTCGCCGTCCGGGCGCCGCCGGGGTGGCGGGCGCGGGGGTGGTGGCGCCTAAGGTGGATTGCACGTCGTGGGGAGGTCGGTCATGGGCAACGCGTTGGAATTCATCAAGGGTGTCGACAAGCTGCATGCGTTCTACACCGAGAATGTGCGCATCCTCGCGCATGCGTACGACCTCAGCGATGAGGAGGCGGCGCGGGTGCTGGAGAACTATGACTTCCGCAACGTGGCCCGCTCGATCCTGCGTCCGCCGCGGGTCGATCTCATGGATCGGCTGCCCGACTGAAGGGGTTGGCGGCCGTCTGAGCGTGCCGAGCCCGGCCTTTGGCCTCCGTTGCGGGTCGTAGACGCAACCCTCCCGAGGGCCGATGGGTGCGCCGGACGCCGCGGGTACGGTCGGGCCGTGCCCGGTTCCGCTTCCCCGTCCCCGCTGTCCTCCGCGTCGCTGCGCGTCTCTCGCGCCGCGGTATGCCTGATTTCCCTGTTCGCCCTGGTCACGTCGTGCGCGTCCGGCCCGGGAGCGCCGGCGCCGGTATCGCCCTCCGCGTCCGCGTCGTCGCCGGCCGCTGGCGGTGCGCCGTCGGGCCCCGCCACCTGGGACCAGGGGCAGATCGTCGAGAACGACCCCGCGATGCCGGTGTTCCTCGCCTGGCCGATCGTGCCGGACGCCGCGCCGCTCAGCGCCGCGGTCGAGGAGTGGCTCGACGGGCGGCGGCAGGCGTTCCACTCCGAATACGCGCCCAGCGCCGAGGCTCCCCCGGAACTCAACGCCCGGTGGGAGCCGATGATCGACCAGCCGAACGGGGTGGTGGGCGTCCGCGAGGAGTTGTACACCTTCGCGGGGGCCAGCGGCACGCTGACGTCGGCGACGTTCCACGCGGTGCGCGGTGCCGCGGGCGCCTGGCGGGGGGCGGATCTGATCGAGTCGGGGAGGTCCGGGGCGTTCGCGGACGCCGTCGTGGCCGCGCTGCGGGCGTCCGGCGGTGACGTGTTCGACGAACTGGCCGCCGATCCGCTCACGCGGGGGCGACTGCTCGACGACGTGACGTTCACCCGGGCGGGTGAGATGGTGGTGCGCGTGGGTGAGGGGACGCTGCTCGCGGCCAGCGAGGGAACGGTGGACGCGGTGATCCCGGCGACGACGGCCGATGGATTGGTGTCCGAGGCCGGACGCCGGGTCCGGGACGCCTACGCGGCGGTGGGTCCCCTGGTCGAGCCGACGGCGTCCGCGGGTTCCCCGTCGGGCACCCCGGCCGCACCCACGGCGTCCGCCCCTCCGAGTGCCAGCGCCGCGCCGGCGACCAGCGCGCCGGCGACCAGCGCCCGGCCCGGCGAGCCCGTGGACTGCACGCGCCTCGCGTGCGTGGCGCTGACCTTCGACGACGGACCGGGTCCGCACACCGACCGGCTGCTCGACGTGCTGGCGAGCAAGCGGGCGCCCGCGACGTTCTTCCTGCTGGGCCAGAACGTGGCCCGCAACCCCGCGCTCGTGCGGCGCATGGCGGCCGAGGGGCACGAGGTCGGCAACCACACGTGGGACCACAAGCAGCTCACGAAGCTGGGCGCCGACGGGCAGCGCCGCGAGATCGAGCGCGGGGCGGCGGCGATTCGGGAGGCGGGGGTGACGCCAACGGTGTTCCGGCCTCCGTACGGTTCGCGCAACAAGACGACGGACGCCGCGGCGGGCGCGCCCGTGATCCTGTGGGACGTCGACACACTCGACTGGAAGACCCGCAACACCGAGGCGACCATGACCGCGGCGCTGCGGGATACGAAGCGGGGCTCGATCGTGCTGATGCACGACATTCACGCGCCGACGGTGGACGCCGTGGGTGCCATCGTCGACGGGCTGCGCGAGCAGGGCTACACGCTGGTGACGGTCTCGGAGCTGCTGGGATCACCGCGGGCCGGGAGGGCGTACAGCCGTCAGGGGTCGTGAGGGTCCTGGGGCTGCCGCCATGGATGTGGAACTTCGAGGCGTAGCCGTGACGGCGTGAGCTGGCGGTCTTGACGGACGGTCGGAGTGGGCTCGTATAGTGATCAGTCCATCGAACACGAGTTCGAATGATCACCACGGGGAGCGACCATGCGACGGTACGACGAGCCGATCGAGGTGCGGTCGGGCGAAGTGGACGGGGAGCTCGCCCCGGTGCAGTTCCTCTGGCGACGCCGGCTGTGGCGCGTGCTCACCGTCGAGACCCGCTGGAAGGAGACCGCCGACTGGTGGTCGCTGCGCGGGCGGGACGGCGACCTGCTCGCCGAGTCCGAGGTGTGGCGGGTCGTGGCGGCGCCGGGGGCGTGGGCGTCCCCGGGGGTGTACGAGCTGGCGCCCCCGCCCGCCGGCGGCGCCTGGCGCCTGAGGGCGGTGGTGGACTGATGTCCGAGGCGGTGCCGTGGGTCGACGTCGATACCCACGATGATGTCGCGGCCGCCCTGGCCGCGGCCGAGGACGCCGTGCGTCCGGCCCCGCGCTACCTGGCCGCCCATGCCGCCGCGCTCCGGGTGGCGGCGACGGTTCTGGCGGTGCGGCGTCCGCGCCTGACCGGACGCCGCGGCGTCTGGGAGGTCGTCGCGGCCGTCGCGCCCGAGCTCGGCGAGTGGGCGGCCTACTTCGGCGCCCTCGAACTCAAGCGGCAGGCGGTCGCGGCGGGGGCGTCCGGCATCGTCGGGACGCGCGAGGCCGACGATCTTGTGCGGGACGCCCGCGCCTTCGCCGCAGCCGCGCAGTGGTACCGAAGGCG
>JAKDIK010000266.1 GCA_030450535.1 Propionibacteriaceae bacterium | reverse complement strand
AGCTGCCGCAGCAGCGTCAGCGAGCGGAGAATCGTGATGCGGTGTCGCGTCAGGTCGTTCACGAGCCCCAGTACCTTCTGCCGCTCGCGGGCCAGGTGCTTGTCGTAGAGCTTGCGGTGCGGTGCCGTCAGCTCGATCGAAACGATCTGCTCCTGCTTGTCGGGCAACTCCTTGGCGACCGCCGACTTCGTCCGCCGGAGGATCAGGGGACGAATTCTTCGATGCAGGCGCTCGAGAGCCTCTCGATCGCCCCCCTCGATCGGCTTTCGGTAGGTGTCGGTGAACGTCTTCGGGTCGACGAACAGCCCAGGCGCCGTGATCGACAGGAGCGACCACAGATCCATGAGGTTGTTCTCCAGCGGCGTGCCCGTGAGCGCCACCTTCACCCGCGCCCTCAGCCGCCGCACGGCCTTGTGGGCCTGCGCGGCACGGTTCTTCACGAACTGCGCCTCGTCCAGCAGCACCGCCGACCAGCCGAGCTCTGCGTAGGCGTCCGCCTCCAGCCGCAGCAGCGTGTAGGACGTCACGACGACCTGTCCCTCGGCGATGGCCTCCGCCAGCGGCACGCCGCGCCGACGCTCGGTTTCGGTGACGGCAACAACCTTCAGCTCCGGCGTGAATTTCGCCGCCTCGGACGCCCACGTTCCGATCACCGACGTCGGGGCCACCACCAGCATCGGCTTGTCGAGTTCCCCGGCCTCATGCGCCGCCTGCGCCAGCGCCAGCGCCTGAACCGTCTTGCCGAGCCCCATTTCATCAGCGAGGATGCCGCCCAGACGCGTCCGCCACAGCAGCCTCAGCCAATGGAAACCCGTCACCTGGTAGGGGCGCAACTCCGCCTGCAACCCGACGGGCGGCTCGACCTCAGGCAACGCCTCCACGTCGAGGAGCGCCGACACCGACTCGCGCCAGGCCGCCGCCTGCTCGCCGACGACGCCGAGCGCGACGAGCTCCTCCCACAGGCCGGCGTGCTCGGGCCGCAGATGGAACGTGTCGCCCTCGTGGTCGACCAGCGCCCGCGCCTCCTCGATGAGATCGCGCAGCTGATCGAGTTCGGGGATGTCCAGGTCGAACCACGTGCCCGAGTCGAGGATGAGGTGGTCCTCGCCCAGCGTCAACGCCCGGAACAGCGGCGCAAACGGCACCCGCTCCTCCCCCACCCAGATTTCGACGCCGAGGTCGAACCAGTCGCCCACCTCGGATTCGGTCACGTTCAGGCGCACCTGTGGCGCGTCGGCAGCCTCGGTGAATTCCGGGGCGGGCTCGTTGAGGATCACCTCCACGTCGTCGCGCGCCTCCAGCTCCGGCAGTACGTCGGAGACGAAGTCGATCATGCCGCGGCCGATGAGGGTGGCGTCCACCAGCTCGGCCGAGCCCCCGGACGTCCGCCACGGCCCCTGGGGCACGGACGCCGCCAGCTCCTGTTCGGCGGCCGGATCGCGCAGCGGGGGTTCGCCGTGCCTCGGCCTCAGGCCGAAGGTGTGGCTCGTCTGGCCAAGCGTGTAGCGGAATCCCCAGACGACCTCGGCGCGACGCTCGGCGAACGCGACCCGACACTGCAGGATGGGCGGGGCCGCCTCGGGCAGGTCGAGGGCCGGATCGACCTCCACCCGCAACCGCTGGCGCAGCTGAGGCAGGAACCCGGCGGCGAAGAGGGGCACGTCGGCATCCGGAATCGTGACCGATTCACTCTCGTACAGCCGCGCCTCCGCCTGGTTCAGGGGCCGAGAGAGGCGGGCCAGGACCAAGCGTCCGTCGGCGGTGAGGGCAGTGAGACCATGCGGCGGACGACCGACGAGCGTGGCACCGGTCAGCGGCAGGTCGTGGTTGCCGTCGAGCATCGCCGCCACCGTCAGCCCGGATTCCCCGGCGGACACCCCGATCACCGGCTCATACGGCTCGGACGCGAGGATGGGGTCGCGCATGCGGCGGCGCATGCGATCGTCGCCACCGACGAGCGGGACGCCGACCTCCACGGCGTGCGCGAGCAGACCCCAGGCCTCCGGCCGCAGCTCGGCGAGCGGGAGGGCGTCCACCCGATGGCCGTAGGAGAAGTCGTTGCGGCGACGCGATTCCAGCAGCTCGAGCAGGGCGTCGCGCTGCACCGGGTCGAGCCCGGACGCCTGGTAGTAGCGCAGGTCCTCCCAAGTGGCGTTCGTCTTGACCCACGAGCCCCGGGCGCCCATCCGGAGGGGGCGCATCGTCACGCCGTAGGTGCCGTCGTCGACCTGCAGGGCGAGCGGCGTACCGCCGCGCGCCGCCGGCGTCCGGGTGAGCAGGGGATCGAAGAGCTGCTGCCACTGCGGCGTCACGCGGCGGGTCTGGACGCTGCGCATGTGCAGGATCAGCGCGAGCGCATGCTTGCAGTCGCGGCGGACGGGGCACGTGCAGGTCGCCACGAGCGAAGCCGGCCCGGCCTGGCACACCACCGAGCTCTGGTAGCTCAGGTATCCCGAGCCGCGCACCGACGCCATGATGAGGTTGTCCGCCCGTCGGATGTGCCCGATGCGGCCCTGGGCGGCGTACTCGCGCGCACGGGCGAGCGTCTCGAATCCGAAGCGCCGTTCGAGCTCGGCATCGGTGAGGGTGAGCACCCAATCGGGATATGTGGACATGGCGTCGGCCAGCCTAGCCCGCCATGCCGACACTTCCCGCGTCCGCCGGGGTCACCTGTGGACAACCTAGGCCAGCGGTGCCGAGGGGTGGGCGTCGCTGACGTAGATCACCGCGTCCCAGGCCTCGGTGGGGGTGACCTGCACCTCGTGGAACGGCGCCAGCCACGCCTGCCACGGGGCGAACCCGACGCCGGCGCTCACCATCGGCATGCTTCGCTCCAGGACGGACCGGTTGGTCGCGGACGCCCCCGCGACCTCCAGCCAACCCACGGTGGTGTCGGCGAAGATCCCTCGGATGGGCGAGTTGACGGTGACCTCGAAATCCTCCCCCGAGGAGCGGAACCCGACGTGGTGCCCGTCGGTGCCGATGGCGCGGTACGCCCGGCCCCAGCGCTGCGCCGCGAGCTGGCCGAGCTTCGCGCCGGGGACGGCGCTGGCCTGGCCGGCTCGGTCGAGGTGTCCGTTGTGACCGAACAACAGGGTGTGCGCCCCGCCGACCTCGGCGCGCCGATCGACGAGCCAGGCGAGCTGATCGGCCATGATCGCGTCGCGATCCGCGGCGGTGGAACCAGCAAGCGTGTACTCACGGCCCGCCACCAACGAGCGTGCCGACCAGCGCGCTCGAAGCGTCGCATCGTCGTCGCGTCCGGCTGCCGCGGCCTCCACCGCGTCGGCCAGCTCGTGGACGGTGGGCAGCACCGTGGCACTGAGATCGCGGTCGCGGTCCGTCTCTTCGGTGAGCGCTCCCAGTCGCTCGGCGAAGCCGGCGGCGGCCGCCGGATCGACCTGCCCCAGCCAATCCAGAACGACGCGCTTGTCGGCTTCCGGGCGCTGCATGTCGATCCCGTACAACCGGATGCGCTCCCTCTCGGGTCGCTGGAGGTTGCGCTCCCGGATCCAGGTGAGCAGTTCGGCGGTCTCACGGGTGCGGTAGAGGCTGAAGCCGAACTGGGCCGCCGCCTCCTCAACGGTGCCCGGGCCACCCTGCAGCCAGGCGTCGACCGCGGTCGCGGAACCTGCCGGCTCCTCCAGCGCGATCGTGGTGAAGCCCTCGTCCGCCACCTTCTGCGTCAGGACGAGCCGCGCGCGCTGGAATTCTGAGGTGCCGTGGGTGGCCTCGCCGAGGGCCAGGACCGTGGCTGCGGTGAGGTCCCCACTGAGGCTCGCGTCCCCGAACTCGACCGCCTGCGGCTCGCCGGCGGGCGCCGTCGCGACGGTCCGCCAGGCGTAGAAGCTGCCGACGGCAAGAACGAGCAGCGCGGCGAGAACGCTCAGTACCCGCGTGCGGATGCGTCGCGGAGAAGGGGTCGATGTGGTCGTCATGGGGCATCTCCTCGGTGTGGGTTCGGTGGTGGAAGGGCGCCAGTGCTCAGAAATCCAGCACGGGATTGCCCGATAGGACCTGCGAGACACCTCATACGGAATCTCGTGCTGGAT
>JAKDIK010000054.1 GCA_030450535.1 Propionibacteriaceae bacterium | reverse complement strand
CGCACGTCGACTGCCCCGGGCACGCCGACTACGTCAAGAACATGATCACCGGTGCCGCTCAGATGGACGGCGCGATCCTCGTGGTCGCCGCCACCGACGGCCCGATGCCGCAGACCCGCGAGCACGTGCTGCTCGCCCGTCAGGTCGGCGTCCCCGCGATCGTCGTCGCGCTGAACAAGTGCGACATGGTCGACGACGAGGAGCTCATCGAGCTGGTCGAGATGGAGATGCGCGAGCTGCTGAGCGCTCAGGAGTTCGACGGCGACAACCTCCCGATCGTCCGCGTGGCCGCCTTCCCGGCGATGAACGGCGAGGAGAAGTGGACCGCCTCGATTCTCGAGCTCATGGACGCGGTGGATGAGTACATCCCGCAGCCCGAGCGCGACACCGAGAAGCCCTTCCTCATGCCCGTCGAGGACGTCTTCACGATCACCGGTCGTGGCACCGTCATCACGGGCCGTATCGAGCGCGGCATCGTCAAGACCGGCGAGACCGTCGACATCATCGGTATCCGCGAGGCCAAGCAGACCAGCACCGTCACGGGTGTCGAGATGTTCCGCAAGATCCTCGACGAGGGTCGCGCGGGTGAGAACGTCGGCCTGCTGCTCCGCGGCACCAAGAAGGAAGACGTGGAGCGCGGCATGGTCGTCTGCAAGCCGGGTTCGGTCACCCCGCACACCGACTTCGAGGCGAACGTCTACGTCCTCACCAAGGAGGAGGGCGGCCGTCACAAGCCGTTCTTCAGCAACTACTCCCCGCAGTTCTACTTCCGCACGACGGACGTGACCGGCGTGGTGCAGCTGCCCGAGGGCACCGAGATGGTCATGCCCGGTGACAACACCAACATGACCGTGCACCTCAACAAGCCGATCGCCATGGAGGAGGCGCTGAAGTTCGCCATCCGCGAGGGTGGTCGTACCGTCGGCGCCGGCAACGTCACCAAGATCCTCAAGTGATCCGGTAACGCCAGGCTGGCAACGGGCCCGCATCCCCCCGGGGGTGCGGGCCCGTTCCCGTGCGCGCGGCGGGGCGTCCCGGTGCGGACGCAAACCGTGTGGTCCGGCGTCCCGTGTCGCCCGCGAGGGGGACGTGTCTCGGATTGCCGTCCTACGGGCCGTAGTAGTATCATATTCAACGGTCCGGGGCTCACCGGGAGTTCAACCGTAATAGCGAAAGGCATTCGTCACATGAACCTCAAGCCCCTCAAGACCGCGGGGATCGTCTCCCTCGTGATGGGCATCCTGTTCGTTCTCACCGGCGGCATCGTGTGGGGCGTCGTGACGTCCCAGCTCGCCGCCGAGCGGATCACCGTGCCGGACGACGCCGCCTTCATGCAGGGCGCGACGGTCGCCGACCCGCTCTCGGCGCTCGCGCAGGCCGACATCATCAACCACCACGCGATGGAGGGTTCGGAGGGTCGCACCTACGCCGAACTGGGCTCCTTGGCGCGCGAGGCCCGCGCCGCGGGCGACACCGAGTTGGCCGACGAGCTGACCGCTCAGCGCACGTCGGTGATGAACGCGTCCTTCCTGCGCGCCTCACTGTTCACCTCCGTGCTGTCGTACGGCGTGTGCCTCTTCGCGATCGGCGTCGGCCTCTCGCTCATCGTGTTGGGCTGGGCACTCACCTCGGTGGCACGTCAGACGGTGCCGGGCACGGTCGCATCCGCCCGCGAGTGACCATCCACGCCGGCCATCCGTTCGCGGATCCTCCCGGGCGGCGCGACGCCGCCCGGCAGTTCCGCGGGCGGCTGATCTCCCCGGTGACGCTCTGGCTCACCGGGGAGGGCCGGCGTCGCGCCGGCATGACCGTCTCGTCGATGCTCATCGCGCTGGGGGAGGAGCCCGCCCTGGTGGGGTTGCTCGATCCCGACTCCGACCTCGCCGAGGCCATCGACGCGTTCACCGTCACGATTCTCACTGAGGCCGACCGCGGACTGGCGGAGGCCTTCGCCGGCCTCGCGCCGGCCCCCGGCGGCGTGTTCAGACAGGCCGAGTTCACCGACACCGACTGGGGGCCGCGGCTGGTCGCGCCGCGCGCCTGGCTCGGTGCCCGGATCATCGATCGGCGCCCGCTGGGATGGGCGTCCGAGGTGACCGCGCGCATCGAGCATGTCGAGCTCACCGATGCCGACGTCGTCCTCACCCACCTCCGGGGCCGGTACCGCCCTGTGGAGCCCTGATCCGGGCCACGACAAGCACCGAACCGTCACGAGCACCGAACCATAACGAGTTGGTGACGCTTGAGGGTCCCCGGGGCGTCGCCGTGGGGCCAGTGGTTAGCCTGAAGCTGTTGGATTTCCCCCCACCGCGCGGGCGACGTCGCCCGCGTCCCACCGAGAGGCCACCCGCCATGCGCCGATGCATCGCCGCCGCCGCCCTGTCCGTCTCCCTACTGCTCGGGGCGTGCTCCGGCCCCGCCGCCACGAACGACGACGGAACCGTCACCCTGCGCCTCACCTGGTGGGGCAACGACCTGCGCAACCGGCTGACCAACGAGGTCATCGACCTGTTCCGGGCCGAGAACCCCGACATCCAGGTGCAGCTCGAGCCCGGGGAGTGGAGCGGATACTGGGACCGCCTCGCCACCCAGGCCGCGGGCGGCGATATTCCCGATGTGATGGCGATGGACGAGTCGCAGATCGCCACCTACAGCCAGCGCGGCGTCCTGCTCGACCTCGGTGGCCAGTCCGGGCTCGACCTGTCCGCGATGGACGAGAACATCCTGGAGACCGGCAGGGTGGATGGCGTCCTCACCGGGGCGCCGGTGGGGATCGGGATCTACTCGGTCGCCGTCAATCCCGACGTCGTCGCTGCCGCGGGCGTCACCCTGCCCGATGACGCCACGTGGACGTGGGATGACTTCCGCGACCTCAGTGCCGAGATCACGCAGGGCTCCCCCGAGGGCACGTACGGCTTCGACCGCCTCGGTTTGGCCGCCGTCGAGCTCGGCTACTTCGCCCGGCAGCGCAACGAGGAGGTCTTCCCGCGCGAGGGCGAGACTCCGGTGTCGCTCGAGACCGCGCAGCTCTACCTCGACACGGTCCGCGCGATGATGGAGGCCGGCGCCACGCCGTCCTATACGCTGCAGAACGAGGACTTCGCCCTGCCCATCGACACCAGCATGTTCGGCACTGGTCGCTCCGCCTTCCACCTGCTGTTCCACACCCAGATGCAGGCCTTCGCGGCGGCGGCAGGCGCCGAGATGCAGCTCATGCGGCTGCCCGCCCTCGAGTCCGGCGAGCCCCACATGGCC
This sequence comes from Propionibacteriaceae bacterium, assembly GCA_030450535.1. Taxonomy (GTDB): domain Bacteria; phylum Actinomycetota; class Actinomycetes; order Propionibacteriales; family Propionibacteriaceae; genus Propioniciclava. The sequence continues at coordinate 8,040 of JAKDIK010000054.1, read as the reverse complement.
AACAAGGCGTCGATGTACTGGTCGATCTCCGCCCGCTCGGCGCACCCGGAGGAGGCGGCCCGCCTGGTCGACTTCCTGCTCACCAACGAAGAGGCTGCCAAGATCCTGCTTGCCGAGCGCGGCGTCCCCGCGATTCCCGCGATTCAGGACGAGATCGAACCCCTGCTGGACGCCAACGGCCAGACATCGCTGCAGTTCGCGCGCGACATGCAGGCCGTGGTCGTGACGCCGCCGCAGGTGACGCCGCCGGGAGCCGGCAACTACTCCGGGGAGTACACCCGCATCGTGCAGTCCTACATGTACGACCAGATCGACCGGGACGCGGCCGCGCAGCAGCTGTTGGACGCGATCGAGGCGGTCAAGGCGGCGGGCTGAGGGTCCGCCCGCCCCGGTAAGCTGACGTGTCGTGACAACTCCCACGACACCGCGCCTGCGCATCGCGCCCTCCCCGACGGGTGACCCGCACGTCGGCACCGCCTACATGGCGCTGTTCAACTTGGCGTTCGCCAAGGCGACGGGCGGTGCGTTCGTGCTGCGCATCGAGGACACCGACCGCGCGCGGTACGTCGCCGACTCCGAGCAGCAGATCTTCGAGACGCTGCGCTGGCTGGGCTTGCCCTGGGACGAGGGTCCCGACGTCGGCGGCCCGTACGCGCCCTATCGGCAGTCGGAGCGGCTCGACACCTACCGCCCGCTCGTCGAGCAGCTCATCGAGGGCGGCCACGCTTATCACTGCTGGTGCAGCGCCGAGCGACTCGCCGAGATGCGGGCGGAGCAGGCGGCGTCCAAGCAGGAGAAGACGGGCTACGACCGGTTGTGCCTGGGCCTGACCCGCGAGGAGCGGTCGGCTCTGCCCGGCTTCACCGAGAATCCGGTGGTGCGGATGCTGATCCCCGACGACGTGGCGACGACGTTCACCGACCTCATTCGCGGCGAGGTGAGCGCCCCCGTGCCGGACGATCAGGTGATCCTCAAGGCGGACGGGTTCCCGACCTATCACCTCGCCGTCGTCGTCGACGACCACCTCATGGGCATCACCCACGTCGTGCGCGGTGAGGAATGGATCAGCTCCACCCCGAAGCACGTGCTCCTCTACCGCTGGCTCGGCTGGGACGTGCCGGCGTTCGCGCACATGCCGCTGCTGCGCAACCCGGACAAGTCGAAGATCTCCAAGCGCAAGAACCCGGCGGCGCGGCTGCTGTGGTTCCGCGAGCAGGGATTCCTGCCGGAGGCGCTGGTCAACTTCCTGCATCTGCTCGGCTATCCGCCGGCCGAGGGCGATGCCGAGGTGGCGAGCTTCGACGAGTTCGTGGCCGGCTTCGACTGGGCCAAGGTGAACACCGTCGGCCCCGTCTTCGACCTCGACAAGCTGACGTGGCTCAACGGGCACTACCTGCGGGCGCTGGGCCCCGACGAACTGGCCGATCGCATCGTCGAGCACCTCGTCTGGACGGGGGAGTGGGCCGATCCGTCGCCGGAGCAGGTCGCCATGGTGCGCGCGGGCGCACCGCTCATCCAGGAGCGGTTGACGTTGTTGGGCGAGGCGCTCAGCAAGTTGGGTTTCCTGTTCGTGCCGGACGCCGCCTTGGCCTTCGATGAGGCGTCGGTGGATGCGTTGCCCCAGAACGCGCCGGCGGTGTTGGACGCGTCGCTGGCTGTCCTCGAGGGGCTCCCGGGCTGGGACGCGGAGTCGATCCAGGCGGCGTTGCGGGCCCGGCTGGTCGAGGATATGGGCATCAAGGCGAAGTTCGCGTTCGCGCCCGTGCGGGTGGGTGTGACGGGTTCGCGGGTGTCGCCGCCGCTGTTTGAGTCGATGGCGATTCTGGGTCGCGATTCCTCGCTGGCCCGGTTGCGGGCCTTGCGGGCGCTGCTGTGAGCGTGCTGGCCGTCTTCGGCGGACGCAGCGAGATCGGCGTCGAGGTGGCCTGTCGGCTGGCTGGGGCCGCCGACGTGGTGGTGCTGGCCGTCCGGCCCGGATCGGACGCCGGCGCGGAAGCCGAGCGGGTGCGCGCAGCTGGGGCGTCGCGGGTCGAGGTCGTGGACTTCGACGCCGACGACCTCGCCTCGCACCGCGGCGTCGTCGCTGGCATCGAGGAGCGGCACGGGCCCATCGCGACCGCGGTGCTGGCCTTCGGCGTCCTGGGCGATCAGGCGCGCGCCGAGCGCGACGAGGCCGAGGTCGTCCGGGTGCTGACCACCGACTTCACGGCCCAGGCGTCGCTGCTCACCGTGTTGGCCACCACGATGCGTCCGCGGCAGTCGGGGACGATCGTGGCGTTCAGCTCGGTTGCCGGCGTCCGGGTGCGCCGCGCGAACTACGTGTACGGGTCGGCCAAGGCCGGGCTGGACGGGTTCGCGTCCGGGTTGGCCGATGCGCTGTCCGGCTCGGGCGTCGATCTGGTCATCGCCCGCCCGGGGTTCGTGGTCGGACGGATGACGGCGGGCATGAGCCCCGCGATCTTCTCCTCGACGCCGGAGCAGGTGGCGGACGCCGTGGCGCGTCGGGTGCGGGACGGGGGGCCTCCGGTGGTGTGGATTCCCTGGCAGCTGCGGGTGCTCTTCGCCGTGGCGGCCCACGTGCCTCGAGCGGTGTGGCGCAGGATGCCGCGCTGATGGCGTCCCCTCGCGGCGGGTCCACGGGAAACGCGGCGGCCTGCTCGCTCGCGTGGGACGGGCTGTCGGCGTACGGGACGGCCACACCGGCGTCCTTCTGGGTCGCACTCGAGCAGCCCGGGCCGTGGGGACGCGACGCAATCACCGAGTCGCAGCTCTCGCCGACGCTGGGCCGCGAGCTGGCCGATGAGGCGGCCCAGGCGGGTGGTCGGCTGGTGCTGATCCGGGCGCCCGGACATCACGCGGCGACCCACGAGGGGGGCCCGCGGAGGGTGCTCGTCGCGGGTGGGCTTGCGACGGCGCAGTGGCTCGCGGAGGGCGTCGTCCTGCGGCCGGACGCCCTGGCGTCGCTGCCGTGGGACGCGCTCGCCGCCGGCGACGCGGACGCCGTGCTGGCCGCCTGCCCATGGCTCCGACCGGCCGCCGCGCCGGCGCTGCTGGTGTGCACGAACTCCAAGCGCGACGTGTGCTGCGCGCTGCGCGGGCGCCCCATCGCGCTGGATGTGGCGGGCCGCTTCCCGGGGCGGGTGTGGGAGTGCTCGCACACGGGCGGGCACCGGTTCGCGCCCACCGGGCTGGTGCTGCCACTCGGACAGCTGCTGGCCCGGCTCACGCCGGGGTTGGCCACACAGGTGCTGGACGCCGCGGCGACCGGTCGGCTCGCCCAGGCGGCGCTGGGGGAGCGGCACGACCGGGGCCGCTCGCACCTGCCACCGTCCTGGCAGGCGGCCGAATCGTGGGTGAGGGCCGCGGCGTCGGTGACCGAGCCGGGCGCGCTGTGGTGCGAGCCGGACCCGGACGAGCACACGGTGGTCGTGCGGCACACCGACGGCCGCGCGTGGACGCTGCGCGTGCGGCCGCAGACGGGCGAGCCGCTGCCGGAATCGTGCGCCAAGGAGCCGGTGCCGGCGAACACGTGGCTGGTGACGCCCGGCGCCGGGGAGTATCGCACCTAGCCGGAGGAGAGTGATGGGCGATCGCCGCCCTTGGCTGGGGGCGGGCGTCTGCCACACTGGGAGGCCGACCAGCAACCCCGGGAGGCGTCGTCGTGAACGAATCTGAGAATCGGTCGGACGCCGCGTCCGGACGCCGCGCGATCACCGTCCTGCCCGACCATCCGCGGATTCGGCTCGTCCTGGTGTTCGGGCTGACGATCCTCGTCACCCTGGCCACCATCGAGGCCGTGGCCCGGGCGTCCTCGGTGGCCTCTCCGGTGCTGGTGCCCGCGGGCATCGCCGTCCTGCTGGCCGGGCTGCTCATGCCGGTGCAGGTGCTGCTCAACGTGCGGCTCAAGCTGCACCGCTACCTGGCCGCGATCATCACCCTGCTGTCGGCGCTGGCCGCCGTGGGGGCCATCGTCTACTTCGCGGGCGCGCAGCTCGCCGACGGGATCGGCGAGGTCGTCTCCACCGCCTCGCTGGAGCTCAAGCAGATCGAGCGCTGGATCGCCGACTCCGGTCTACCGGTGGATTCCGACCAGGTGGGCGACCTCATCGACCAGGCCGTGGCGTGGGTGAACGACAACCAGGCGAGCCTCGCCGAGGGCGCCCTCGGCACGGGCTACGGGCTCGTGAGTGGGCTGTTCAGCGCCTTCCTGTGCCTGTTCAGCACCTTCTTCTTCCTCGCCCAGGGCGACCGCATCGCGTCCTGGCTCATCCTGCTCATGCCCGCCCGCTGGCGGGAGCCGGCGTTCGAGGCCGGACGCCGCGGGTGGGTCACGCTGGGCACTTACACCAAGATGCAGGTCGTCATCGCGGCGGTGGACGCCCTCGGCATCGGCCTGGGTGCGTTCCTGCTCGGGGTGCCGTTCGTGATTCCCGTCATCGCGCTGACGTTCCTGTTGTGCTTCGTGCCGTTCCTCGGCGCGATCCTGTCGGGCACCCTCGTGGTGCTGATCGCGCTGGCGTTCGAGGGCCTCGGGACGGCGCTGATCATGCTCCTCATCGTGGTCGCCGTCCAGCAGCTCGAGAGCGACGTGCTCAGCCCGATGCTCATGGGCAAGGCGGTGAAGGTGCATCCGATCGCGGTGCTGCTGGGTGTCTCGGCGGGCACCTATCTGATCGGGCTGGTCGGCGCGCTGTTTGCGGTGCCGTTCATGGCGACCATCAACGTGATGATGAGCTACCTGAGCGGACGTGACCCCTTCCCGGTGCTGGACGAGGGTGGCTCGGCGCTCACCGACTCCGCCCGGACGCTGGTGGGCGACGTCGACGATCCGGGCACGCCCGCCCGACTGGGCCAGGCGACGCCGCAGTGGTTGGCGGAATCCCGGGCCGAGGGGCTGCGTCACCCGAAGCCGGACGACGACTCCTGAGCGCGTCTCGCCGCCCCGACACTCAACTTCCTGACAGCAGAGAGGCGTCCAGACGCACGTCTGCTGTCAGGAAGTTGAGTGTCGGCTGTCGGCGGGGGCCGCTGGCGGCTGCCAGCGCACGCCGGGGAAGCGTGCGAAGTCCGTGTCGAAGGTCACCACCGTGGCGCGGTGCTCGCTGGCGATCGCGGCCAGATGCGCGTCGTTGACCAAGTTGCCACCGGTGCCCACGGCACCCAGCAGGCGAGCCAGCGCCACCGGGTGCTGGCTGCTCGGTTCGAGGATCACCGCTCCCGGGGTGGAGAGCCAGGCGGACACCTCGTCCGTAGCCTGCTCGGTCGTCAGGGGGCGGGGGAAGATCCCGGGTCGGGTGCTGATCCGCACGAACGCAATCAGCACCAACCAGGTGAAGCCGACGGTATCGGCTCCGCTCAACGCCGAGTCGAGCCACGCTCGCGAGCGCTCGTGGTGCTCCGAGTCCGCGTTGACGCTGTAGAGAAGGACGTTGGCGTCGACGACCTTCACCGGCCAACCCGCATCGCTCGAATGATCTCTTCGTCCTCAATCTCGCCGGCGAGCTGGAGCGCGCGGTCCAAGGAGACTGCGGGGACACCCATCCGGTGCACGGTCGTCTCGAACGCTGGCAGCGCCGTCTCGGCGGCGCCAGCGCGGATCGCATCGTTGAGCGCCTGCTTGAAGGTGATTCCCTTGCGCGTCATCAGGCGGTGAACCACCGCTTCGGTGTCCGGATCCAGTGTCACGGTGGTGCGCATGCTGACAGCATAGCATCAGCGATTCTGATGCCTGGGCATCATCCGTAGCCCGGGGGCGCGTGGGTCAGTTGGCGGTCAGGTCGCGGCGGAAGGCGTCCAGGATGTCCGTGGACGCTTCGACGGCGCTCAGCTCACCGTTCTCGACGGCGCGCTCCAGGTCTTTCGCGATCGCCTTCACCGCCGGGCTGCGTCGCAGCGAGGTGGTGAGGTCGTCCACGACCAGCGACCACATCCATTGGCGTTGCTGGTCGGCGCGGCGCTGGTTCAGGGTGCCCGAGCTCTCCAGTTCGGCGCGGTGGTCGAGCACCGCCTGCCAGACATCGTCCATGCCCTCGCCGGTGTAGGAGGAGGAGGTGAGCACGGGTGTGCGGCGTTCGTTCGGGTCGGAGCGGATGAGCCGCATCGCGATCTTCAACTCGCGCGCGGACACCCGGGCCTCGCCGGCGTTGTCGCCGTCGGCCTTGTTGACCGCGATGACGTCGGCGAGCTCCAGGATGCCGCGCTTGATCCCCTGCAGCTGGTCGCCGGTGCGGGCCAGCATGAGCAGCAGAAACGTGTCCACCATGCCGGCCACCGCCACCTCGGACTGCCCGACGCCGACGGTCTCGACCCAGATGGTGTCGAAGCCGGCCGCCTCCATGATGAGCATGCCCTCGCGCGTGGCGCGGGCGACGCCGCCGAGGTGGTTGCCCGAGGGGGAGGGGCGGATGAACGCCGCGTCGGTCTCGGCGAGGTCGGCCATCCGCGTCCGATCGCCCAGCACCGACCCGCCCGAGCGCGACGAGGACGGATCAACGGCCAGCACCGCGATGCGATGCCCGCGCTCGATGAGACGGACGCCCATCGCGTTGATGAACGTCGACTTGCCCGCCCCCGGGACGCCCGAGATACCCACCCGCACCGCGTTGCCCGTGTGGGGGCGCAGGAGGGTGAGCAACTCGCGCGCGGCCTCGCGGTGATCGGGCCGGGAACTCTCGACGAGCGTCAGAGCCCGGGCGACGTGGGCGCGGGACCCGGCGACCACCTGTTCGGCCAGGGTCGCCGGGTCGAGGCGCTGCCTCATGCCTCGGCGTCCTCCAGCCGCTTGAGCAGGATCTCCAGCAGCTCGTGCGCCGACTCCGGAATCTTCGTGCCCGGCGGGTAGATCGCGTCCGCGCCGTGCTCGCGCAGCTCGGCGAAGTCCTGGGACGGGATGACGCCACCGACGACGATCATCAGGTCCTCGCGCCCGAGCTTGTCCAGCTCCTCCCGCAGCGCGGGCACCAGGGTGAGGTGCCCGGCCGCGAGCGACGAGACGCCCACGACGTGGACGTCCGCCTCGATCGCCTGGCGGGCGACCTCCTCCGGCGTCTGGAACAGCGGGCCGACGTCGACGTCGAATCCGAGGTCGGCGTACGCCGTCGAGATCACCTTCTGGCCGCGGTCGTGGCCGTCCTGGCCCATTTTGGCGACCAGGATGCGCGGGCGGCGTCCCTCGAGCTCCTCGAACTTCTCCACCAGCTCCTTGGTGCCCTCGACCGACGCGCTGGTTCCGGATTCACGGCTGTACACACCACTGATCGTACGGATCTGCGCGGTGTAGCGCCCGAACTCGGTCTCCAGCGCGTCCGAGATCTCACCGACGGACGCCTGCGCGCGGGCCGCGTCGATGGCCAGCTTGAGCAGGTTGCGCTCGGGGTCGGACGGATCCGGGTTGGCCGCGGCCCACGTCAGTTTCGCCAACGCGGCGTCCGTGACCGCCTGGTCCCGCTCGGCGCGCAGCCGCTCCAGTTTGGAGATCTGCTCCGAACGCACCTTGGCGTTGTCGACCTTGAGCACCTCGAAGGTGTCCTCGTCGTCCACGAGGTACTTGTTCACCCCGACGACGGGCTGGCGTCCCGAATCGATGCGCGCCTGGGTGCGGGCGGCCGCCTCCTCGATGCGCATCTTCGGGATGCCGGCCTCGATGGCCTTGGCCATGCCGCCGGCCTGCTCGACCTCGGAGATGAGCGCCCACGCCTTGGCGGCCAGCTCGGCAGTGAGCCGCTCGACGTACGCCGAACCGCCCCACGGGTCGATCGGACGCGTCGTGCCGGACTCCTGCTGAATGAACAGCTGGGTGTTGCGGGCGATGCGGGCGCTGAAGTCCGTCGGCAGCGCGATCGCCTCGTCGAGGGCGTTGGTGTGCAGCGACTGCGTGTGGCCCTGCGTGGCGGCCATGGCCTCCAGGCAGGTGCGGGTCACGTTGTTGAACACGTCCTGCGCGGTGAGCGACCACCCCGACGTCTGGCTGTGGGTGCGCAGCGACATCGACTTCGGGTTCTTCGCGCCCGCATCCTTCACCAGCCGCGCCCACAGCATGCG
>JAKDIK010000265.1 GCA_030450535.1 Propionibacteriaceae bacterium | reverse complement strand
GGGTCCGGGGGGGCCTTGCGGGCCTTCCGCTCTCTTGTACTCGCCGGGGGGCGGTGTTGGTATCCTGGGGGGGGGGGGGGGACGGCCCGTGTGGACCGTCCCCGTCTTGGATCAGGCTCCTGCCTGGACCTTCGCGGTGAGCTCGTTGGTGAGCCCGTCCGCCGCAGCCTGCGGGGTCATGCGTTCGAAGATGACCTCCGTGCCCCACCGGCCGAGTTCGATGTCGCTGCCACCCACCGGGGTGATCGTCATCGGCTCGCCCAGTTCGGACTCGATGGATTCGAGGAACGCCATGATCTTCGCATCCGAGGGCTCCAGTCCGTCGCGAATTTCGTCGCGCACGTCGAGGTTGGCCGGTACGCCGCGCTCGACGCCGAGGATCTTGCCGGCCTCCACGTCGTTGGCGAGGAAGTTGATGAGCTTGACGACAGCCTCCTGGTTGCCCGTCCTGCCCGACGCGGACCACAGCATCGAGGCCTTGTACCAAAGATCGTGCTCGCCGTCGCCGTTCATCGACGGGGGCCGCAGGATCTGCAGGTCCTGCCCCGAGGCGTTGTCGAAGGCCTTCACCTGGTTCGACCAGTAGTAGAACAGGCCGAGTTGGTTGGTGGCGCCCATGGTCTGGTCGACGGGCTTGGTCAGCTCTTCCGAGGCGACGGACGCCGAGGGGAACGAGCCGTCGTTCTGCAGGTCGAGGCCCTGGGAGAAGAACCGACCGAGGGTCTCCGCGTCGAACGCGACCCCGTTCTCGTCGAACTCGTCCTGACCCTGCTGACGCAGCCAGACCCGCATGATCGGCTCGACCATCGTGTAGTTCTGCGATCCCACGGCCGAGCCGTCGGCGTCCGAGATGGCCTTGGAGGCCGTCGCGAGGTCCTCCCACGTCCACGTGGTGTCGTCGGGAATCTCGACGCCGGCGGCCTCGAAGACGGCGGGGTTGGCGATGACGGTCGGGGAGTTGATTCCCGCATTCACGCCGAACAGACCACCGGGCAGGCGACCGGTGTCCACGGTGCCCTCCGCGAAGCGGGAGACATCAACGCCCGCCTCCTCGAGGTTGAGGAGCGCCCCGCGGTTGGCGTACTCGGCGATGTACTTCTCGTCCATCTGGATGACGTCGGGCGCGTCGCCCGCGGCCATCTGTGTGGCGAGGCGATCCCAGTAGCCGCTCCACTCGCCCGGCTCGGGCTGGACGCGGATGTCGGGGTTCTGCTGCTCGAAGAGATCGATCGCCTGCTGGGTCAGCCGGTTGCGCGTGTCGTTGCCCCACCAGCCGAAGCGGATCACGGTCTGACCCGACTCGTTGGTCGTCGGCGCGCTCGCGCCCCCGGCGCAGCCCGCGAGGGCCAGACCGATGGCGACCACGCCCGCCGCGACCTTGCTCATCTTGTTCATATGGGCCCTCCTTGGCCTCAAAGATCCCAACCGACCCGGCCGGGAAGCGCTTACCGAGAGCCTACGGTGTCCCGCGCTTCCACGTCAAACACCGTGACCCATTCGTTACGCACCGGATCTTGAGCCCTCCCCCGCGGGCCTGCCCTCGCGTGCGGAGCCCACCGATCAGGCCGGCAAGCGCTATCATCGCCAAGTCAGCGCCAACGTGCGAAAGGACACCGACACAAATGGGACGCCGACGCACGGCCGTATCCGCCCCCACGCTGAGCGAGGTTGCCCAGCATGCGGGGGTGTCGCTCGCCACGGCATCGCGCGCCATCAACGGCAGTCAGACGCGCGTCGTCGGCGATGAATTGCGCGCGCGGGTGCTTGAGTCCGCGCGCCTGCTCGGCTACGCGCCGGACGCCAACGCCCAGGCCATGGCGCGCGGCACCACCCGCGCCGTCGGCGTGGTCGTGCACGACCTCACCGATCCCTACTTCGCGGCCGTCGCCGATGCCATGAGCCGCGCCGCCACCGAACGCGACCTTTTCCTCACCCTTTCCACGACGGGCAACAACGTGGACCAGCTGGCCGAGGTGGTCACCCAGCTCAACACGCTGCGCGTCCGGGCGATCGTGCTCGTGGGCGGCCGTTGGAAGGCCGACCGCCCGACCGAGGACCTGCTGAGCGCCATCGAGCGCTACCGCAGCCGCGGCGGTCGTGTCGTGAGCATCGGCATGGACGTGCCCGGCGTCGACGGCGTCAGTGTCGACAACGCCGACGGCGCCCGCCAGCTCGCCGCGCACCTGCGCAGGCTCGGTTATCGCCGACCGCTGGTGCTCAGCGGCCCGGAGTTGCACTCCACCGCGGTCGCGCGCAGCTCGGCCTTCGTCACCGCACTCGAGGCCGAGGGCATCGCCGTCGACCCGGCGCACCTCATCTCCAGCGACTTCACCCGCAACGGCGGCGGGATCGCCATGCGTACCGCCCTCGAGGCCGGCCTGGACGCCGACGTGGTCATCGCGATGAATGACGTGATGGCGCTCGGCGCGATGGCCGAGGCCAGGGCGAACGGCCTCGCGCTGCCCGAGGATCTCGCGTTCACCGGGTTCGGCGACATCACCTCGCTGCGTGATGTCACCCCGGGACTGACGACGATCAACACCCCCAGCACGAGCCTGGCGGCGCTCGCGCTCAACCTCGCCCTGGACGGCCCCGGCGACGGCACCGGCGAGGTCGTCGTCCCCGTTGCGCTGATCGCCCGGGATTCCACCCCGGGTCGCTGAGCTTTCTCACGCCTCCCACGCGCTCACGGTGGCCGCTGGGTCGACAACGCGAGCTGACCGTCGACGCGGGCGACCGCGAGGGTCCCTTGGGTATCGGTGCGGGCCACGACCGCGCCTGTCGCTTCGACCGCATCGAGCGTCCGGGCGGCGGGATGGCCGTAGTCGTTGTGGGCGCCGACGCTCACCAGTGCGAGCGAGGCCGATGCCGCAGCGAGGAACGCCGGCTCCTGACGTCCGCTGCCGTGGTGTGGCACGAGCAGGACGTCGACGCCCAACCGCTCGCCGAGACCCAACCGGGACGCCTGGCCCGCCGTCTCCACGTCACCGGCGAGCAGAACGCTGACTCCCTCGACCTCGGCCCGTACCAGCAGGGAGGCGTCGTTCTCGCCCGAGGATTCCCCCTCCCCGACGGGTTCGCCACCCACGGCCCGGCCATCCGCTGTCGCGCCACCGTCCGGCGCGGCCAGGATCTCCAGTCGCACGGCGCCCACCGTCCATGACTCCCCCGCCCGGGCGGTGTGCCGGGGGACGCCGAGGGCCGCGACGAGGCGGTCGCCGGACGCCGGCGTCCGGATGGCGGAGGCGACGACCGTCTCGGGCGAGAGACCGGCCAGGGCGGGCAGTCCGCCGACGTGGTCGGCGTGGAGGTGGGTGAGCAGCAGCAGCGGGACGCGCTCGACCCCCAACCCCGCCAGGCAGGCGCGGAGCGCGGCCGGCTCGGGGCCGGCGTCCACCACGACGCCCGCACCCCCGCCGGCGTTCAGCACGGTCGCGTCGCCCTGGCCGACGTCGCAGACGGCCACGGCCCACGCGGACGGTGGCCAGCCGGGCGTGATCGGCACGCGGACGAGCAGCACGACGATCGCGAGAGCGATCCCGATCCCGGCCACGGGGCTGCGCAGCAGGCGCGGCAGCGTCACGACGGCCAGGGCGCAGCCCGCCGTCACGAGCCCCAGCGCCGAGGGCGTGACCGGCCACGCGACCGCCGCGCCGGGCAGGGCGGCCCCGAGGCGGGCCGTCCAGGCAATCGCCTGGGCGCACCACCCCGCCAGCCACGCCGGAACCACGGCCAGTGGCGGGGCGAAGGGCGCCAGCACGGCGGCGGCGAGCCCGAGCACGGTCGCGGGGCCGACCAGGGGGGCAGCGACGACGTTCGCGAGCACCCCGACCACGCTGATGCGTCCGGCCAGCCACACGACGACGGGCTCAGTGGCGAGTTGGGCGGCCAGGGCCACAGCGATCGCCTCGGCCGCCCAGCGCGGCAGCCAGCGGCCCAGGGCGTCCGTCAACGGACGCGCCCACCACAGCAGCCCGAACGTGGCCAGCACCGACAGCCAGAACCCCCCCGACCGCGAGAGCCACGGATCGACAAGCACGATGACGAGGACGGCGGTCG
>JAKDIK010000264.1 GCA_030450535.1 Propionibacteriaceae bacterium | reverse complement strand
GGGGCCCCGTTCCTGTGCGTCGGCTGGACGGCCGCCCCGGCCGAACCCCTCGCGCTGCCGGCCGACCCGGACGGCGACATCGTGGTGATCGGCAGCGTCGGCGACCCCGTCACGCCGTACGCCTGGTCGCAGGAACTCGCCGCCGCCCTCACCGGGTCGGTTCTCGTCACGGCGCCGGGCCACGGTCACGTGGCGTTCCGGCGCGGATCCACGTGCACCGACGCCGCGGTGACCGGGCTGCTCGCGTCCGGCGTCCGGCCCACGACGACCGACTGCACCTGAGTTTCACCCCCCGCCGGGGCCGCCGCTATAGTTGTGCACCGGCCTTCGGGCCGCGCCACCTTAGCTCAGTCGGTAGAGCGACGCACTCGTAATGCGTAGGTCTGGGGTTCGATTCCCCAAGGTGGCTCTCTTCGTGCCCCACCGGGCACTGCGACGAGGGGGAATCGTCATGGCCACGCCGGACTTCATCCTGGCCCTGCGCGAGCGGGTCGGCACGATGCCGCTGTGGCTGTCGGGGGTGACCGCCTGCGTCCACCGCGAGACCGCGGACGGCACGCAGTGGCTGCTCGCCCGCCGCGCCGACGACGGCCGCTGGACGTCGGTGACGGGCATCGTCGACCCGGGGGAGCACCCCGCGGACGCCGCCGTGCGCGAGGTCGCCGAGGAGTCCGGTGTCCGGGTCGAGATGGAGCGGCTCATCTGGCTCGACGTCACCAACCCGGTCATGTACGACAACGGCGATGAGACCCAGTACATCAACTTCACGTTCCGCTGCGCCCACACCGGCGGCGAGCCCCATCCTGCCGACGGTGAAAACGTCGAGGTGCGTTTCTTCGCCGAGGACGCGCTGCCGGAGATGACGGAGCGGGACGCGGCCGTCCTGGCCACGGCGATCCGCAACCAGCCCGAGTGCGGGCTCACCCAACTACCCCGCTGATCCCGGACGCCGACGCGTCAGCCCTCACGCATCGACCTCGCCGCGGGCGATGCTGCGCATCATCGCGGTTCCGTCGGGGTAGCGCCGCACCTCGCGGTGGGTGAGGGCCTCGACCTTCCAGAACGACCCCTCCTCCTTCATGCCCCACACGTGATCGCGGTCGGCGGCCACGACGAGCAGCCGGGCGGGGACGAGCGCCGTCCGACGGGTGCGCTCGCGGGCGACGTTCGTGGCCAGGCACCCCGCGAAGCCGGCGGGCGCCAGCGGGGATTCATCGGAGGTGATGTCAGCGTCCACGCCGAGCACGTGCAGTCCGGCGACGCTGAAACCGTTGCACTCGGCGAGGAAGGCGGCGTAGGCGTCCGGCAGGTTGACGCCCACCGCGAGGCGTACTGCTTCACGCAGGAGTTGGATCTGGGCGGCGCAGGCGGCCGGTCGCACCACGTCCCCCGCGCGCGCCCGGCCGCGCAGCGTGGCGAGGTCGCTGGAGTACGTTCCCATGCCGGGATGCTAGGAGCCGATCCGGCGCCCGCGGCGTCCGCTCACACACCCGGCACGTGATTGTCACACCCGCGTCACACGGTTCGCCGAAGCCGTCACAGGCGGAACGCCCGCACCAGAAGGGCGTGATCGACGCCGGCCTCGCGGCCCTGCTCGGCCAGCATGGGCGGCAGGAAGTCCTGCGGCTTCGGGTGGTCGGGCAGATCGGCCAGGTAGGCGCGGTGCGCCGCCAACGAGGCGACGGCGGCGGCCACGTCGGCGTCCGACAGCTCGATGGCGTGCGTGATCGGGGACCCCGCCGCGACGACGAGCCACGTGGCGCCCCACGGCGCCAGGCCCTCGCCGTCGATCTGCTCGGCAAAGACCCAGCGGTTGCCCGCGTCGCGGGCGGCGTCCGCCGCCGCCAGCCCGGCGACGCGGTGATCGGACTGGTTGAGACCCCACGGCGCCACGACCTCCCACGTGGAGGTCAGCACGACGTCGGGGCGGAAGGTGCGGATCTCGCGGGCGATGTCGCGGCGCAGGTCGAGCGAGGGCATCAGCACGCCGTCGGGATGGTCCAGGATCGTGAGGCGCTCGACGCCCACCGCCGCGCAGGCCTCGCGCTGCTCAGCCGCTCGGAGCGGGCCGACCTCGTCCGGGGCCGCCTGCATGCCGGCCTCGCCCGAGGTCAACAGCAGGTAGGCCACCTCGACGCCCCGGCTCGTCCAGTGGTGGACGGCCGCGGAGGCCCCGTACTCGAGGTCGTCGGGATGGGCCACCACGCACAGGACGCGGCGGATGTCGGCGTCCGGGAACTGCTGGTAACTCGACGTCATGGGGCCACGGTAGCGACTCGGCTGCCGGCCCCCGAGCGCCGGGGCGAGGGCCGCTCGGCATTGTCGGAGTGCGCGGCTACGGTGGAGTCATGGTCCGACATCTGCGCGCGGTCACCCTGGGCGCCGCCTTGTTGTTCTTCTCCTGCGTGCTGCTCGTCGTCAACCCCGCCGCGGCGCGCGCCGACGGCGAGGATTGGGCGGTCAGCCGCTACGACGTCACGGCGCGGGTGAACGCCGACGGCACCACCCACGTGACCCTCGATCTCGACTTCGACTTCGGCGACGAGCCCGGCCACGGCCCGTTCGTCACGCTCGTGGAACAGCAACGCGTGAAGGGCAACCCCGACGTGTGGCGCATGGTCGACTACGAGCTGGGACCCGTCACCAGCGGCACCGGTGCTCCCACCGATGTCGAGACCACGCACGAGGACGGCTCGCTGGTCGTGCGGATCGGTGACCCCGACGTCGAGGTCTCCGGCGTGCAGAACTACCGCCTGGAGTACACCGCGCACGGCGTCATCGCGCCGGAGCAGTCCCAAAGTGGTCTCGACGAGGTCAACTGGAACGCGATCGGCACCGGCTGGCAGGTGCCCATCCGCAGCGCCTCGGTGACGCTGACCGGGCCGGTTGCCATCGAGCGCGCCGCCTGCTTCTGGGGGCGGGGCTTCGACCAGGAGTGCACCGCGGACGCCACCGCCGCGACCGCGACCTACACGTCTCCGGCCCTCGAACCCCGCGAGGGCCTCCAGGTCGTGGCGGGCTTCCCGGCGGGCACGTTCGCGGCCGCGGCGGAGCCCCGCTTCGAGCGGCGCTACCACGCGGGCAACCTGTTCCCGCTGACGCCGGCCACGGGCATCGTCTCGGGCGCGCTGGCGCTGCTGGGCGTGGGTGCGGTGCTGCTGCGTCTGCGCCGCGGCTCGCGCGACGAGGTCTACGTCGGGATGACGCCGGGCGTCCGGCCTGCCGCCGATCAGTCGGCCAGCGTCGCGCGCTCGGCCAGCAAGGCGCCGGTGACCGTCGCCTTCACGCCGCCGAAGGGTGCGCGCCCCGGCGAAATCGGGGTGCTGGAGGACGCGACGGCCGACGACGTGGACGTCACCGCCACGATCATCGACCTCGCCGTGCGCGGCCACCTGCAGATGAGCGAGGCGGGCAAGGGCGTGTGGCGGTTCACGAGTCGGCGCAGCGAGGATCCGCTGACGCACCCGGAGGCGCACCTGCTGCGCACGCTGTTCCGGTCGGGACCCGAGGTGACGACGCACGACCTGCGTGAACGCGGCTATCACGACCTGCTGCCGGGCACCCGCCAGCGGCTGTACCACCGGGTCACGAGCGAGCTGCACTGGTTCCGTACCCAGCCCAACCACGTGCGCGGCCTGGCGGCGGCCGTCGGCGTCGGAATCATGGTGTTCGGCGGTGTGCTCGGTGCCGTGCTCGCGTTCACGCTCGGGTGGGGGCTCATCGCCGTCCCGTTCATCGTCACCGGCCTGCTGGTGCTGCTGTTGTGCAACCGGTTCGGGCACCGCACGGCCGAGGGGTCCGCGGTGCTGGCCGAGGCCAAGGGCTTCGAGCTGTACCTGCGGACGGCCGAGGCCGATCAGATCCGCTTCGAGGAGGGCATCGATGTCTTCTCCCGCTACCTGCCGTACGCCATCGTCTTCGGCGTCGCGGACCGCTGGGTCAAGATCTTTGCCGACCTCGCAGCCCAGGGCCGCTACCAGCCCGGCGACTGGTACATCAGCCCGTCCGGATACTTCTACGGCGCGGCGTTCAGCCAGTCGTTGAACTCGCTGGCCGGCAACCTCAGCT
>JAKDIK010000263.1 GCA_030450535.1 Propionibacteriaceae bacterium | reverse complement strand
CGTCGTGGGCACCGTCGGGATAGGTGAGGGTGAGGGCGGGCGCGAGGTTGATCTCGGTGCCGGGCCAGGGTTCGGTGACGCCATACACGCGCACCTCCGAGCGCCGACCGCCGATGTCGCCCACGTAGGCCACGCCGTCCACGAACGCGAGACCTTGGGCGTCGGTGAGCCGGTCGCGGCTGGTCATCGAGCCCTCGTCCTGCCCGTCGCCGGTGTAGGCGTGCAGGGTGAGGACGCCGGAGCGGGCGGTCAGCAGCCAGTACCTGTTGCGGGCGTGATCGACGGCCATCCCCAGCGGTGCCCGCGCACCGGGCAGCGTCACCGCCGGCTCGGCCGACCAGGCGGGCGTCGCCGGGGCGGTCAGGCCCAGGACGGCCAGCGCCGCGCCGGCCACGGCGAGGCGACGGACGCGCGGGGGGATCTCGCGAGCGGGTGTCACGGGGCGAGCCTACTGCTGGGTGAGCAGCGCGCCGAGGACCACGATGAGGATCAAGGCGACCAACGCACCGGTGACGATGACGTTCCGGGTGCGCTGTCTCACGGGCCCCAGCCTACGGGAGGGTGTTCGAGGCGTCGGGTAGCGCGCGCACCGCGTCCTCGCCGGCCGGGTTAGGCTGCCCGCATGGCTGGGCATCGGGCGACGCTGCGGACGTGGACGGTGGACCTCGACGACGTCCTTGCCCTGTTCTCCGGGTCGGACGCCGTGGCCGCCACGCTGCGCCGGCTCGCGGCCGACGCCTACCCCGCACCGCCGAAGCCGCCCCACGTCGGCAACCTCGACCAACTCGGACCCTTCTCCCGCCTTCCCGTCGGCGGTCCGCCGGTCGTCCGCCCCGGGGTTCCCACGCGGCGCGAGTTGGACGCCGTCCTCGCCGGCCGTCCCGTACCCGAGGATCGACGCACCGCCGCCTGGGCGCTCGTGGAGCTGTGGCTCGACCACGTCGCCACGGCATCCGACACCACAGATGCCGACGCGGACGCCCCGGGCGTCCGCGTCTGGCGGGAGTCGCTCCTCGACCTCCCCGTGACGTCGCCCGGCACCGCGGTCGGCTACCGGGACGGCGTCCTCGGCGTCGTCAGCCGATCGCCGCGTTGATGATCCCCTGGGCGAAGTAGAGCCCGAAGGCCGCCGCGACCACCCACATGAGCGGGTGCAGGGTCGCGGCCTTGCCGCGGACGATCTTGATGAGCACGTAGCTGATGAATCCGGCGCCGATGCCCACGGTGATGGAGTAGGTGAACGGCATGAGCACCATGGTCAGGAAGGCGGGGATGCCGGCTTCTGGATCCTCCCAGTCGACGTGCGCCACCTGGCTCATCATGAGGAAGCCCACGAACACCAGCACCGGGGCTGCCGCCTCCGACGGCACCATGTTCACCAAGGGGCTGAGGAACAGCGCCACGAGGAAGGCCGCCCCGGTCACGACGGACGCCAGCCCTGTGCGGGCCCCCTCCCCCACGCCCGCTGCGGATTCGATGTAGGAGGTGTTCGACGACACCGAGCCGAGGCCGCCGGCGATCGCGCCGAACGAGTCCACGAGCAGGATCTCGCGGGTGCGCGGCGGGTTGCCCTCGTCGTCCAGCAGGTCGCCCTCGGCGCCCACCGCGACGATCGTGCCCATCGTGTCGAAGAAGTCGGCCAGCAGCAGCGCGAAGACGGTCATGAGCATCGCGATGACGATCGTCGGGCCACCCGTGAAGGCGCCGAGCAGGTCGACGCGTCCCAGCAGGGAGAGGTCGGGCAGGCTGAAGATGCCCCCGCCCAGCGCCGGCACGTTGAGCGCCCAGCCGAACGTGTTGCCCTCCTGCGCGGACGATCCCAATCCCAAGATCGTCTCGACGATGATCGCCACCACCGTCATCGACACGATCGAGATCAGCATCGCGCCCCGCACGCGGTTCACGTACAGCACGATCAGCAGCAGCAGTCCGGTGACGAACACCGCGACCGGCCAGCCCATGAGCGACCCCGTGGCGCCCAGTTGCAGCGGCGTCCCGCCCAGGTTGGTGACGATGCGGGCGTCGGCGAGTCCGACGAGCGTGATGAACAGCCCGATGCCCACGCTGATGCCGGTGCGCAGCGCCCGCGGGACGGCCCGGAACACAGCCTCGCGGAAGCCCGTGAGCACCAGGATCGTGATGAGGACGCCCTCCCACACGATCAGCCCCATGGCCTGCGGCCACGTGATGCGCGGTGCGACGACGTAGGCGAGCATCGCGTTGAGGCCCAGACCCGTGGCCAGCGCGAGCGGGAAGCGGGCGACCACGCCCATGAGCATCGACAACAGACCCGCCACCAGCGCCGTGGCCGCGGCGACGGCCGCGATGGACGCCCCCACGTTCGCGCCGATCGTGGCGCCCGAGGCGTCCAGCAGCGGAGCTCCGGTGATCAGGTTGCCGTTGACGTCAGGCTGCGTGCCGATGATGAGCGGGTTCAAGGCGATGATGTAGGCCATCGTGAAGAAGGTCACGAGACCGCCGCGGACCTCGCGGGCGACGGTCGAGCCGCGCCCCGAGATCGAGAACCAACCGTCCAGCCCGGAGGACGGTGGAGTGACAGTGGAGGTCGACATGGCCGTGACTCTAGGGCGATCGGACGCCCCCGTCGCACACTGTCCACGCCGGCGTCACGCATCCGGTGGCAGGCGAGCGCATCGGAGTCACCCGCAACGGGAAACTCGCAGCCGTCGTGGTCTCCGTAGGCGACCTGGAAGCTCTCGAGGAGTTCGAGATGGCGCGAGACGTGGCTGCATACCGCGAAGCCAGGGCAACCGACGACGGCAGCCGCGTCACGCTCGATGACCTGCGGGCCGAGCTCGCTGAATGAGCTACCGGGTCGAACTCAGCGGATCTCGGCGCCGTTCTCGAGTTCGTCCAGGCCCGCGAAGATCGCCCCGAGGCCGTCGTCGGCCTTCAGCCCCGCCAGGAACGCATCGAGGGCGACTGCGGACATGAACGTCGCGTCCACCACCTCGCCCCCCTCGACGGCGAGGTCCTTCTTGAGAACTGTGGTTCCGCCGTCGTCCTCGGTGAGACGGACGGCAACCTCGGTCTTCGAGTCCGCGGACCACGCCCCCATGCGGTGGGGGTGGGACTTGGCGTAGTTCTTGACTGCGGCGGGCGCGCGGCGGTCCGAGTTGCCCTCGCGCAGCACGGGGTTCACGGCGGAGCCCTTGACCGAGTCATAGCGGGCGCGGGCGTCCTTCTCCTCGTCCGTGGTGGGGGAGTCCGGGTAGGTGGGCAGCTCGTACCCGAGGGCCCGCAGCTCGGCGATCGCGGCCTTGAGCTGCGGGACGGAGGCCGAGATGTTCGGCAGCTTGATGATGTTGGCCTCGGGGGTCGTTGCGAGTTCACCCAGCTCGGTGAGCGTGTCCGGCACGCGCTGGTCCTCGGGCAGGAGGTCCGCGAACACGGCGAGGATGCGGCCCGCGAGCGAGATGTCCCGGGTCTCCACGTCCACCCCGGCCGCGGAGGCGAAGGCCTCGATCACCGGCTTCAGGGAGTAGGCGGCGAGCATCGGCGCCTCGTCCTTGTGGTCCGTGACGCCCGCTTCCGTCACGCTCGCGATCTCCGCGCCCGGGCGAGCGCGCGCCAGGCGAGGGCGGCCCCGGCAGCCGCAGTGGGGGCCCACAGGGCGCGTTCGATCGGGGAGGGGGTCGCGAGGTTGGCGAGCGTGCCCACGGAGAGCAGGGGCGCGGCCGCCCATAACACGCCCCGGCGGAGAGCCTCCGGGGTGCCCGGCGTGGCGATGGCGGCGGCGGCACCGAGGTAGAGCGGGGCGGCGACGGCGCTCGTGGTGCGCAGGCGGCCGGGGAGGAC
This sequence comes from Propionibacteriaceae bacterium, assembly GCA_030450535.1. Classification (GTDB taxonomy): domain Bacteria; phylum Actinomycetota; class Actinomycetes; order Propionibacteriales; family Propionibacteriaceae; genus Propioniciclava. The sequence continues at coordinate 269 of JAKDIK010000263.1, read as the reverse complement.
CCCCGGACTCTCGCCGCCGTACGCGGCGGCGCCCCAGGGTGCGCCCGCGGCGAGTGCGGCCTGGAAGGAGCCGATCACCGCGAGGATCGCCGCGAGTGCGACCTCCTCCACCCGGGCCTCGCCCGATGCCGACTGTGCCATCCCGCCACGATAGTGGCGGGTGGTGAACGAGGGGTGCCGCAGGCGGCGGGCGGGCCCCTGCCCCCGTACCCCCCCCCCGACCCTGCATCAAATGCAAACCGAGTACAAAACCACCACCGGGCCCCCCC
>JAKDIK010000053.1 GCA_030450535.1 Propionibacteriaceae bacterium | reverse complement strand
CGACACTTACACGTTGCAGCTCGGCCACGTTGCAGCTCGGCCACGTTGCAGCTCGGCCACGTTGCAGCTCGACGTTGTCACCACTCACCACCATGCACTCACCACCAAAAATGGAGGACCCGTGAGCTCGCAGCTTCCCCCGGACGACGTCGAATCACCACGCATCGTGGCCGAGCCCGCCGCGTCCGGCACGCTCGGAGTCATCGTGGGCTGCGATCTGCTGCGCGCCGAGGTGTTCGACGACGGGGCCTGGGTCACCATCGGCAGCACCGATGGGCGCTACCTCTCCTCCGACGTGGCGGAGTCGTTCACGGGTCGCGTCGTCGGACCGTATGCCCGCTCCGGCACGATCGACGTCCACCGCATCGACTACACCGGTCAGGACATCGTCCGCGGCGCCCTCCAGGAGCACTGAGATGCGCACACCGTTCAACCACGGCTGGTCCCATCGGTCACCCCAGGGCCCGTTCGCCGCGTTCAATGACGCGGCCGTCGAGCCGACGCCGGTCACGCTGCCCCACGACGCCCTCCGCGACGCCGAACGCAGCCCGGACGCCCCGGCCAAGGGAGCCAACGCCTACTTCCCGCCGGGGAACGTCACCTACCTCGCCACCCTCGACGCGCCCGCGGACTGGCAGGGCCGGATCGTCCGGCTGGAGTTCGGCGGTGCCATGCGGCACGCCCAGGTATTCGTCAACGAGGAATTCGCGGGCAACCACGCCGACGGCTACGCCCGGTTCTTCGTCGACCTCACCCCCTTCCTGCGCATCGGCGCTGCCAATGCGATCCGCGTCGAGACGCGCACGGGCCAGGACTCGCGCTGGTACTCCGGCGCCGGCCTGCACCGCGAGGTGTTCCTCCACGTGGACGCCCCCGCGCACGTCACGCCGGACGGCGTCCGCGTCACCACCTGCCGCATCGAGGACGACCAGGCCGTCGTCGAGGTGACCACCGAGCTCCACAACGCCGGCCTGACCACGGCGTCCGAGACCCTCACGACGGCGCTGATCGCCCCCGAGGGCGCCGAGATCGACCGCGACGCCATCCCCGTCACGCTGCCGCCCGGGCAGACCCACGTCATCCGGCAGCGGTTCTACGTCGCCGACCCCGCGCTGTGGGCGCCCGACTCCCCCACCCTGCACACGGCGACCACCGCGTTCGGCGACTCCGAGCGGACGACCACGTTCGGCATCCGGCAGATCACCGTCGATCCGCGCAGGGGGCTGCGCATCAACGGTGAGGACATCCTGCTGCGCGGGGCGTGCCTCCACCACGACAACGGTCCGCTCGGCGGCGCCGCGATCCCGCGCGCCGAGGAGCGCCGCATCGAACTGCTGCGGCAGGCCGGCTTCAACGCGATCCGCGCCGCCCACAACCCGCTGTCGTCGGCGATGCTGGACGCCTGCGATCGGCTCGGCATGCTGGTCATGGACGAGGCGTTCGACATGTGGGTCCGCTTCAAGACCCCCTACGACTACGCCCTCGACTTCCCCCAGTGGTGGCGCGACGACCTGACCTCGCTCGTCGCCAAGGACTACAACCATCCCAGCGTCATCCTCTACTCCCTCGGCAACGAGATCGCCGAGGTCGGCATGCCGCACGGCGCCGCCCTCGCCCGCGAGATGGCCGAGCACGTCCGCGCCCTGGATCCGACCCGGCTCGTCACGAACGGCGTCAACGCCGCCCTGACGGTCCTGGACGAGTTGGCGGCCATGAGGACGTCCAACCCCGGCGGACTCAACGAGCTGATGGCCGGCGCCGCCGAGGATCCGGGGGGCGGCATGAACGCCCTGGGCTCCGGCGAGAGCGCTACCGTCCGCACGGCCGAGTCGAGCGCGGCGCTCGACGTCGTGGGCTTCAACTACGCCGAGGGCCGCTACGGCGCGGACGCCGAGCGGTTCGGCCGCCGCGTCATCGTCGGCTCCGAGACGTTCCCGAGCCAGATCGGCCGGCTCTGGCCGATGGTGCTGGAGCACCCGCACGTCATCGGCGACTTCACCTGGACCGGCTGGGACTACCTCGGCGAGGTCGGCATCGGGGCGGTCGCCTACGCCGACGACCCGGACGCCGTCGCCGCCCTGGAGCGCGAGTACCCCTCCCTCACCGCCTGGTGCGGCGACCTCGACCTCACCGGATGGCGTCGCCCCGTGAGCTTCTACCGCGAGATCGTGTTCGGCCTGCGGTCCGAGCCCTACGTGGCCGTGCAGCGTCCGGCCTGCCACGGCCGCGAGATCAGCTACCAGTCGCCGTGGGCGTGGAGCGACGCGGTGTCGTCCTGGACGTGGCCGGGATCCGAGGGCCGGCCGGTGGTCGTCGAGGTGTATGCGGACGCCGACGAGGTGGCCCTGCTGCTCGACGGCGCCGAGGTGGGCCGCGCGGGAGTCGGCGACGTCCGGCCGTACCAGGCCACCCTCGAGATCACCTACGCCCCGGGCACCCTGACCGCGCTCGCCCTTCGCGGCGGCGTGGAGGTCGGCCGCACCGCCGTGGTGACGGGGGGTGCGCCGACGCTCACGGCGTCCGCCGACCGGACGCGGCTGCGCGCCGACGGCTCCGACCTGGCCCATGTCGCCCTCGAGTGGCGCGACGCCGACGGCGTCCTCGACACCACGGCCGATGCGCCGGTGACCGTCGAGGTGTCGGGGGCCGGCGTCCTCGCCGGGATGTGCAGCGCCAACCCCAAGACCGCCGAGCGCTTCGACGCCTCGACCTGGCGCACCTTCGACGGCCGGGCGCTGGCCGTCGTCCGGCCGACCGGGCCGGGCGCGATCACCGTGACCGTGAGCGCGGACGACTTCGATCCCGTGACCATCGACCTGGAGGCAACCGATGACTGAACCGATCGTCAGCACGACCACCGGCGACGTCCAAGGGGTGTGGCGGGACGCTTCGGCGGCGTTTCTCGGGATTCCCTTCGCCGCCCCGCCCGTCGGGGAACTGCGCTTCGCCGCACCGGCACCGGTCGCGCCGTGGGAGGGCGTCCTCGACGCCACGGCGCCGGGCGCGACACCGCAGCGGCGTCCGTTCGCCGAGGTGACGTCCATCCCGGAGCCGTCGTTCCCCGGCGACTCCACGCTCAATGTCAACGTCTTCACCCCCCGCCCCGGCGAGCCGGACGCCCGGCTGCCCGTCCTCGTCTGGATCCACGGCGGCGGCTACAAGGCCGGCTCGCCCAGCAGCCCGTGGTACGACGGGGCGGCGTTCAACCGCGACGGCGTCGTGACGGTGAGCGTGTCGTACCGGCTGGGCTTCGACGGGTTCGGCTTCATCGAGGGGGCGCCGGGCAACCGCGGCTTCCTCGACCAGGCGGCCGGGCTCGCCTGGGTCCGCGACAACATCGGCGCGTTCGGCGGCGACCCCGATCGCGTGACGATCGCCGGCCAGTCCGCGGGCGGCGGGTCGGTGCTGGGCATGTACGCGTGCCCGCCGGCGTCCGGGCTGTTCCACGCCGGCATCAGCCACTCGGGCGCGCTGTCGCCGCTCACCGCAGACGACGCCCGCGAGCGGTCCGCGCGCCTGGCCGAGGAGCTCGGCGTGCCCCCGACGCTGGCGGGTTTCCGGAGCGTCAGCGAGGACGCGATCCTGGACGCGACCGAGGCGCTGGCCGAGCAGCCGGCCGGGGCGGGGCTCCCCCCGGAGCAGGTCGTGGACGGCATGCTCACCGGTCCGGCGTTCGGCGGCATCACGTTCGTTCCCTACCTGGACCCCGAGACCCTGACCGACCCGGTGGCCGCGGTGGCGGCGTCCGACCTGCCCCTGGTGATGGGCACGGTGGCGCACGAGTTCAGCTTCATCGGCCAGATGATGGCGCCCCTGTTCGGCGACGGTGACATCACGGAGTTGCTGCGCGCCAGCGTCGTCGGGCCGATCGCCGACGAGCACGTGGCGGCCCACCCGGAGCTGTCGGGTCCGCTGCTGGTGGGCCAGTTGATGACCGACAAGATGTTCCGCGGGCCGCTGGTGCAGTTCCTGAGCGCGCGGGCGGACGCCGGCGGGGCGAGGAGTTGGGCCTACGACTTCCGCTGGCCGAACGCCGACAGCACCTTGGTGGCGCACTGCGCGGAGATCCCGTTCGCGTTCGACTGCCTGGCCGCCCCGCAGGTCGCAACCTCCTGCGGCCCGGACGCCCCGCAGGCGCTGGCCGACGAGATGCACGCCGATTGGGTGCAGTTCATCACCACGCACGCGATGCCCTGGGAGCCGTGGACGCCGCAGGCCTCGCTCGCGAAGGTGTACGACACCCCGACGCGCGTCGAGGAGAGCTACCGCCTGGAGGGCCGCGTCGTCGAGCTGCTGGAGGCCTCGCATGGCTGAGCGCGGACGCCTGCGCGTCACCTCTGACAACGACTACTCCGGCGACCCGGACGGGCTCTTCCAGCTCGTGCACCACGCGCTGTCCCCCTCGACAGAGCTGGTGAGCGTCATCGGCTCCCACCTGCGCGCGGGCGACGGGTTCGACGATTCGCCCACGACGGCCGACAACGCGGCGGCACTGGCGTCGGAGTACCTGGGGCTGCTGGGGCGAAACGACGTGCCGGTGGTTGCCGGCTCGAACGTGGCGCTCACCGACCGGCGGACGCCGATCGAGTCGGCCGGTGCGCGGGCGATCATCGAGGCGGCGCACGCGGACGACCCCCGCCCGCTGTTCGTCACGCTGGGGGCCGGGCTGACGGAGCTGGCGTCCGCGTGGCTGCTCGACCCGACCATCGCCCCGAAGCTGACGGCGGTGTGGATCGGCGGCGCGGAATACCCCGGCGTGGAATCCCCGCCCGGGGCCCCCGCGGCGGAGTACAACACCGCGATCGATCCGATCGCGGCGCAGGTGGTGCTCAACGACTCCGACCTGCACGTGTGGCAGGTGCCGCGGACGTCCTACCGGCAGACGCTGGCGTCCTACGCGGAGCTGCGGGCGAACCTCACCGGTCCGGTGGGCAGCCGGCTGGTGGAGGTGCTCGAGGAGCTGCAGGCGCGGGTGCGGGGCTTCGGCCTGGATATCGGCGAGACCTACATTCTGGGCGACTCCCCGCTCGTGCTCCTCACGGCGCTGCAGTCGAGCTTCGAGGCGTGGCCGAGCTCGTCGGAGTCGTCGGTGCTGCCCGCGCCGGCGCTCAACGACGACGGCTCGTACTCCGATGCCACCGTGCCGGGGCGGACGATCCGCGTCTGGCACCGCCTGGACTGCGCCCTCATGATGCGCGACCTGTACGCCAAGCTCGCCGGCGTCTAGTCCGCGCCCTCGAACGCGCCCCTCGACCGACCGCGACCCGACCTGAGAGAATCAGGTCATGACCAACGACGTTCCCCTCAGCTCGAAGATTGCCCTCACCGGCGGCGCCGACTTCTGGAACACCCACGCGGTGGATGAGGCTGACCTGCCGCAGGTGATGCTCACCGACGGGCCGCACGGCGTCCGCAAGCAGGCCACCTCGGCGGACCACCTGGGGCTGGCGGACGCCGTGCCCGCGACGTGCTTCCCACCCGCGGTGGGCCTGTCGACCACGTGGGATCGCGACCTCGTCGAACGCGTCGGCGTGGCGCTGGGCGCCGAGACGGCGGCGCTGGGCGTCGGCGTCCTGCTCGGACCGGGCGTGAACATCAAGCGCGACCCGCGCTGCGGGCGCAATTTCGAGTACTTCAGCGAGGATCCCCACGTCTCCGGCGAGCTCGCCGCGGCGCTGGTACGAGGCATCCAGAGCCAGGGCGTGGGCACCAGCCTGAAGCACTATGCCGCCAACAACCAGGAGACCGACCGCATGCGGCGCGACTCCCAGGTGGACATGCGCACGCTGCGCGAGATCTATCTGCGGGCCTTCGGCAAGGTGGTGCGCAGCGCGCAACCGTGGACGGTGATGTGCTCCTACAACAAGGTGAACGGCGTCCAGGCGGCCGAGCACCACTTCCTGCTCACCGAGGTGCTCCGCGACGAGTGGGGATTCGAGGGCTTCGTGGTCTCGGACTGGGGGGCGGTGCGCGATCGCGTGGCGTCGCTGAAGGCGGGCCTGGACCTGCAGATGCCCGGCGACGGCGGCTACGGCGCCGAGCTGGTGCGGCAGGCGGTGGACGCCGGCGAGCTCGACGAGGACACGATCACCACCGCCTACGAGCGCATCGAGAGGGTGTTGCGCCGGGCGTGCGCGACGTTGGCGGACGCCCCCGACAGCTTCGACGTCGACGGCCACCACGCGCTGGCGCGCGAGGCGGCGGCGTCCTCGATCACGCTGCTGACCAACGACGGCATCCTGCCGCTGGTCCGGCAGGCGAGGGTCGCGGTGGTCGGCGAGTTCGCCCGGACGCCGCGCTACCAGGGCGCCGGCTCCTCCCGCGTCAACCCGACGCGGCTGGACAACGCGCTGGACGCGATCACCGCCCTCGCCGGCGCTGAGGTGCCGTTCGCGCCGGGCTTCACGACGGTTCCCACCCATCCGGTGCCGGAGGGATCGCACGACGAGGCCGTCGCCGTGGCGCGCGATGCCGAGGTGGTGCTGTTCTTCGGCGGTCTCGGCGAGAACCACGAGTCGGAGGGCTATGACCGCACCAGCCTCGAGCTGCCCAGCGAACAGTTGAGGCTGCTGGAGGACATCCTCGAGGTGAATTCCAACGTGGTCGTCGTGCTCTCGAACGGGTCGTCGGTGGTGCTGCCGTTCGCGCACCGCGTCCGGGCGGTGGTCGAGGGCTGGCTGCTGGGCCAGGCCGGCGGTCCGGCGATCGCGGATGTGCTGTACGGCGTGGTGAACCCGTCGGGCAAGATCACCGAGACGATCCCCCACCGGCTGGAGGACGTGCCGTCGTACCTGAACTTCCCCGGGGATGCCTCGGGCGTCCGCTACGGCGAGGGCCTCTTCGTGGGCTACCGCGGTTACGACGCGGCGGAGAAGTCCGTGGCGTTCCCGTTCGGCCACGGCCTGTCGTACACGACGTTCGCCTACGCCGACCTCACGGTGACCAGGTCGGACGCCGGCGTGACGGCCACGGTGAGGGTGACCAACACCGGTGAGGTGCCCGGACGCGAGGTCGTCCAGGCCTACGTCGCGGTGCTGGGGTCGCGGGTGACGCGTCCTCCGAAGGAGCTCAAGGGCTTCGCGTCCGTGACCCTGGAGCCGGGGGCATCCGAGACGGTGGTGATCGAGATTCCGCTCGAGGAGTTGGCGTACTGGAGCGTGGAGCACTCGGCGTGGCTGGTGGAGCCGGCGACGTACCTGGTCGAGGTCGGCTCGTCGAGCAGGGACCTGCGGGCGGCTGCGTCGGTCGAGCTCACCGGGAACGTGCCGCGCACACGCCTGTCGCTGGAGTCGACGATGGCGGAAATTCTGGCGGCGCCCGGCGCGAGCGACATGCTCGCCCAGGCCATGGCCGGCTTCGGGAGCGTCGACGACCCGGATATCCAGAAGATGTTCGCCGACATCCCGGCGTTCGCGCTGGCGGACATGTCCGGCATGGGGCGCCGGGAGTTCGCCGAGATCGTGGAGTCGCTCAACGGCTGACGGATCAGCTGAGCGTGGTCGCGAAGGGCCGCGAACCACGAGGGGGAGCCGTGAGTCTAGGCTGGGATGCGTTCGCTGAGCCGACGAAGGACACGCCATGACCCAACCCGTCACCGACGACCGCATCTGGCCGACGATCCGCCTCGAGGCGGCGCGCGACGCCGACGCGGAACCGTGCCTGGGCGGCTTCCTGCACGAGACGATCCTGCGGCACAACAGCCTCATGAGCGCGCTGGGTAGCCTGCTCGCGCACAAACTGGCGGCGGCGAACATGTCCGCGCTGACGCTGCTCGACCTGGCACACCAGGCATTCGCCGGTGACCCGTGGATCGAGGAGTCGGTCATCGCCGACCTGCAGGCCATCCTCAGCCGAGACCCGGCCACGCGGGGCTACTCCCAGCCTTTGTTGTACTTCAAGGGTTTTCACGCCGTGCAGTCGTTCCGCATGGCGCACCACTTCTGGGTGAGCGACCGTCAGGCGCTCGCGCTGTTCCTGCAGAGCCGCATCTCGGAGGTCTTCGCCGTCGACATCCATCCCGGGGCGCGCATCGGCCGGGGTGTGATGTTCGACCACGCCACGAGCGTGGTCATCGGCGAGACCGCGGTGATCGACGACGACTTCTCGATGCTGCACGAGGTCACCCTCGGCGGCACGGGCAAGGTCGGCGGCGACCGCCACCCCAAGATCGGCCGCGGTGTGATGATCGGTGCGGGTGCGAAGGTGCTGGGCAACATCCGGGTCGGCGAGGGCGCCAAGATCGGCGCGGGGAGCGTCGTGCTCGACGACGTCCCGCCCCACTCGACGGTCGCCGGCGTTCCTGCCCGGCCGGTGTCGTTCCCGAAGGAGCCCTTCCCGGCGCTCGAGATGGACCAGAGCTTCGAGGGCACCCGGTAGGGGCACCTGGCGCCCCCCACGGCGCCCGGCCCGCAGCGATGGCCCCGTGAGCCGGGCGGCAGGAGGCTCAGCGATCGGCCTCGCTGTTCATCGAGAATCCGTTGTCGACCACGAAGCGGTGGAAGAACGCGGCGGTCGCATCCCGGTTCGTCGGGGCGTGGGGACGGAAGGCGCCATCGCCGTAGCCCGTCGTGATGCCGTGTTCGTACGCCCACATGATCTCGGCGAAGAACGGGTCGCCGGGGCCGACATCGCTGAACGGCGACTCCACCGGGACCGTGTACGACGGCGAGCCGGAGTAGCGGTACATGAACGCCATCATCGCGTTGCGCTCGATGGGGGCCACCGCCTTGAACGAGCCATCCGGCCACCCGGTGGTCACGCCCTCGTGGGCGGCCCACACGATCGCGTCATAGTGCTCTTGGTCGGGGTGGACGTCGGTGAACGGCTCCGTCCAGCCGGCCACGGACGGTGAGCCCGCCAGCCGGTACAGGAACGCGACCATCGCGTCGCGCGCGACCGGCTGCGTCGGTCGGAATGTCCCATCAGGCCATCCCGTCGTCAGCCCCGAGTCCTTGAACCAGCTGATCTCGGTGAAGAATTGCGCGCCCACCGGCACGTCCACGAACGGTGCGACCGGCGTCTCGCCCGGGGCAAGTGCACCCACGTACATGCCGCCCGCTCCGGCCCCGGCGAGGAAGGAGCCGAGCCGCGGCCGCGTGTAGTCCCCCCACGCGATCGCCCCGTCGGCGTCCCGCCCGTAGCCCGGGGGCCTCTGCAGTGACAAGAACTCGTCCGGGGTGGCGGCGCGACCCGCGCTGTTCACCGTGGCCGTCCCGTTCCACAGATAGTTGCTGGCGTCCCGATCGGCCGCCGCGGCGTCCGCCAGCTCCGGGCGTCCGTCACCGACCGACAGCGACAGCACGTTGCGCAACACGGCCTGGTCGGCGTCCGCGAAGTAGGGGGAGGAGCGGAACAGGACGTTGTAGCGCCCGTTCTCGATCGCGGTGTTGTTCGTCACCGACATGCGGCCGGGGTTGAAGTTGTCGCTGAAGCCGTCCATGTTGTTGTCGAACGCGAGGTTGCCCACCACGGCGTGCGCCACCGGCAGCCCCTCGCCGCCGAGCTTGAAGCCGTTGCCGGTGTTCCCGTCGGCGTTGTAGCCGTCGGAGAGCTTGCCGTTGCTGTGCGCGATGTTGCCCTCCAGGACGATCGGGAAGTTGGCGCCCTCGTTGAGCCGGTTGTAGAGATCCCAGCCGTCATCGATGTTGTGGTGCGCGACGTTGCCCCGGAACACGTTGCCCGGCCCGACGCCGAGCTTGGCGGCGAACCCGTCGGCGTTGATGTCGGAGAGATCCCGGTTGTCGTGGCTGGTCGAGTTCACGACGAGGTTGTGGGCTGGCCACAGGGCGGAATCCGACCCCGATCCGCTCATCTGGAACCCCGAGTCGCGGTTGAAGTTGAAGGTCATGTCGGCGATCACGTTGTGTGAGCCGCCCTGGATGCGCAGGCCGTTGGACGAGCTGCCGGTCACGCGGAAGCCCTCGACGCGCCACCAGTCCGCCTCCAGCAACACCACGCGCGACACGTTCGAGCGGTACTGGCCGTCGAGAATCACCTCGGCGTCGCCGAGCGGGGCGAGGGTCTTCAGGGCCCCCTCGCGGCCGCGATGGGCAGGCCCGATGCGGATCGTGTCGGTCACGTCGTACGTGCCGCCCGCCAGCAGGACGCTGCCGCCGGGGGCGACGTGGTTGATCGCGGTCTGAATGTCGAGCGGGGACGCCTCGGTGCCGTCCCCCGAGGCCGTGCCGCCGGGCGCCGCCACCAGGTCGGTGCCGGCGAAGGCGCGCACGGCGACGTTCCATTCCCGGGTGATGGGGGTGGTGTCCGGGCCCTCGCTCGGGGTGAAGGTGAGCGCCAGCGCATTGTCGCCGAGGGCCAGACCGACGGGGACCTCCGCCACGGCGTCCGCCTCGACCGGAACGTCGGAGGCAACCGGCCGGCCGGCCGCCCGGACGCTCAGCGTGCCCGGATAGGTCGAGCGGACGGCCGCGCGGTAGTCGGTCGTCGACGAATACTCGGGCGAGAGGTTGCTGAACGTGAGCGCGCGCACCGGCTCCGGACGCGGCGGGCTCGGCACCGTCTGCGCCGCCGACAGCGCGAGGCTCGCGTGGGAGAACGTCACGGCCACGTTGCGCGAGGCGAAGAAGCCGACGGCCATCGTGGTCGCATCCTGGACCTGCACCAGGTCGGCGCCCGGGTACGTGGTCGAGCCGGTGCAGTCGGTACCGTCCGTGCCGGTCCACGCGCCGGACATCACGAACGCCTCGTCGGTGCGCTCCAGCGTCATGCTCACCGTCGTGCCGGTCACGACGACGCAGGCGCCGCTCCCCCACGCCGTGACCGGGCGGGTCGACCCCACCGTCCCCCATGGATCGGTCGTGCCCTCGCGGACCATGGCCGCCGGCCCGTTGCGCAGCATCACGCTCGCGGCGAGATTGGACGCCGCCGGATACTCCTCATAGCCCGGCAGCATCGGATCCTGTCGCGGGGCGCCATTGACGTCGCGCACCATGAGGCCCGCGCCTTCCTGGCCGTTGGGGTTGGCGCCGGTTTCGGGGCCGAGCTGGTGCACCTCCATGTCGGCGCTGAGCACGAAGTTGCGCGCGGTGGCGTCCAGCTCGACGTAGTAGAACGTGAGCCCGTCGTGGCCCGGCGCGAGCTTGCCGCCGCGGGACTCCATGAAGATCTCGCCCTCGATCGTGCCGGGCACGCTGGGTCGTGCGAGGTTCACCCCGACCTTGTCGGGCAGCACGTTGCTGGCGAAATTCAGGTCCGTGGACTGGCCGAACGTGCTCGTCCGCCACGTGAGGTTTTCCCGGGCGGACGCCGGCGCCACGGCCGGACCGGTGGTCACGAGCGCGGTGGTCAGGAGGGTGGTGGCCACCAGCGCTGCGCTGGCCAGCAGGGCGAGACCGCGTCTCGCCCGGGGGATCGTCGTCGTCATGGATCGCTCCGTCGGCTGGTCGGTGACGGCCACCTCAGCGTGCCCGCCCTTGGTAAACGCTTCCCAGCAGCGTAGCGGGCCG
>JAKDIK010000262.1 GCA_030450535.1 Propionibacteriaceae bacterium | reverse complement strand
ATGGCCTACCAGGCCCGCTCGGTGCTGACCTACGACGAGACCGCCGACACGTTCACCAATGAGGACGGCAAGGTGTACGCGGCGGACGCGACCCAAGGGCTCTACACCGCCCAGGACGGCACCTCGCTGAGCCCCGGATGGCGGGTGTTCGTCGGCACCGAGAACTTCACCCGCATGTTCACCGACACCAGGTTGCAAGGGCCGTTCCTGTCGATCCTGGCGTGGACGTTCGCGTTCGCCATCTTGAGCGTGCTCTCGACGTTCGCGCTGGGGCTGCTCCTCGCCATCGTCTTCAACGACGAACGCGTCAAGGGCCGCCGTTTCTACCGGGCCATGTTCATCCTGCCGTACGCGTTCCCGGGTTTCCTCGCGGCGCTGGTGTGGAAGGGCATGCTCAACCAGAACTTCGGCATCATCAACCAGACGCTGCTCGGCGGGGCAACGATCAACTGGCTGGGTGACGGCACGCTGGCCAAGCTCAGCATCCTCGGGGTGAACCTGTGGCTGGGCTTCCCGTACATGTTCCTCATCTGCACTGGCGCGCTGCAGTCCATTCCGGGGGAGCTCACCGAGGCCGGCATCATGGACGGCGCCGGGCCCTGGAAGCGCTTCTGGAACCTGACGTTGCCGCTGCTCATGGTGTCGGTCGCGCCGCTGCTCATCGCCAGCTTCGCGTTCAACTTCAACAACTTCTCGCTCATCTACATGCTGACCGGAGGCGGGCCGAACTTCGCGGGCGCGCCGCTGATCATCGGTGAGACCGACATCCTCATCTCGATGGTCTATTCGGTGGCCTTCGAGTCGGGGGTGAGGCAGTTCGGCCTCGCCAGCGCCCTGTCGATCCTGATCTTCGTCGTGGTCGGCTTCATCTCGTGGTTGGGCTTCCGCCAGACCCGCAAGCTCGAGGAGATCATGTGATGAGCACCGCCACCACGCAGCTCGAGAACGCCAACGACACGCGCCTGCGCGGCGCCCGCTGGTGGAAGGAGATCGGCTGGAAGCATCTGTTCGCGATCGCGATGATCGCCTACTGCCTCTTCCCGATCCTGTATGTGGCCTCGGCCGCCCTGAACCCGGGGGGCACCCTCACCGGCTCCACGCGGTTGTTCACCGCCGTCTCCCTCGCGAACTTCACCGATCTGCTCACCAACACGAATTTCCCGCGCTGGATGATGAACAGCTTCATCGTCGCGACGGTGACCGCGCTCGGCACCGTGGTGATGGGTGCCGCCGCGGCGTACGCCTTCAGCCGGTTCCGGTTCCGGTTTGCCGGACGCCGCGGCGGGCTGACGACGCTGCTCATCATTCAGATGTTCCCGCAGATGCTGGCGTTCATCGCCATCTTCCTGCTGCTGTTGACGCTGCGCGACATCTACCCGTTCCTGGGACTGGAGTCGCTGTTCGGTCTCATCGCCGTCTACCTGGGTGGCGCGCTGGGCGCGAACACATTCTTGATGTACGGCTTCTTCAACACGATTCCGGTCGAGATCGACGAGGCCGCCAAGATCGACGGCGCCACGCACGCCCAGATCTTCTGGGGCATGATCATGCGCCTCGTAACGCCGATCCTCGCGGTCGTAGGACTCCTGTCGTTCGTGGGCACCTACGGTGAGTTCATTCTCGCCCGCATCGTGCTCGCCCGGCCCGAGAACTACACGCTGGCTGTCGGCCTGTACGTGTGGGGTTCGGACGAGCGCAATGCCCCGTGGGGGCTCTTCGCGGCCGGCGCGGTCATCGCGGCGATCCCGATCATCCTGCTGTTCATGTACCTGCAGAAGTACATCGTCTCGGGCCTGACCGCCGGCGGCGTCAAGGGCTGAGCGGCCTCGTCAGCGCCACGCCGCCGGCCCCGCGGAGCCGGCGGCGTAGGTGTCCATCCCCACGGCCCCGGACGCCCACGCGTCGGTCACCGGCTGGAGGATGCGCCAGCACTCCTCGGTCATGTCCCCGCGGACGCTGAGCAGCGGGTCCCCATCGATGATGAGCTGCAGGATCTCGCCGTAGGGGCGGACCTGCGACTCGGTCAGGTCGGCGGCGAGCGTGGTCTCCTCCAGGTCCCAGCGGTCGCCCTCGGCGTTGGTGTTCAGCCGCACCGCGATGGATTCAGGTGTCAGTCCGATGACCATGACGTTCGGGGTTGCGGTGTTGTGGAAGCCCTCGGGCAGGTGCAGCACCGGCCGGAACTTCAGCACGATCCCGCGGAACCCGTCGCCCAGCGCCTTGCCGCTGCGCAGGCGGATCGGCACGCCCGCCCAGCGGGAGTTGCGGATCTCGACGGTAACCTCCGCGAGCGTGTCGGTCATGCGGGCGGGGTCGACGCCCTTCTCGTCCACGTAGGAGGGGACGTCCTCGCCGTTGACGTGACCGGCGGTGTAGCGGGCCCGGCGGGAGGCGATGACCGGGTCGTCGCCGGCCAGATGGGTGGCGCGCAGGGTGTGCACGATGAGGTCGCGCAGTTCCACCTCGTCGATGCGCGCGGGCTCCTCCATGGCCACCATCGCGAGCACGAGCAGCAGATGCGACTGGATCATGTCGCGCAGCGCGCCGGCCTTGTCGTAGTACCCCGCCCGCCCCTCCAGGGCGAGGGTCTCGTCGGCGATGATCTCGATGCGTTCGATGTTGGCGGCGTTCCAGATGGGCTCGAAGATCCGGTTGCCGAACCGCAGCCCGAGCAGGTTCAGCACCGTCGCCTTGCCCAGGTAGTGGTCGACCCGGTAGATCTGCCGCTCGGGCACCAGGCTGGTCAGCAGCTCGTTGAACTCCCGCGCAGTGGCCAGGCTGGAGCCGAACGGCTTCTCGATGGCGAGCCGGATGCCCTCGGGCAGCTCGAACCCCGTCATGGCCCGGCAGGCCGCCTGGCTGATCGCCGGCGGCAGCGCGAAGTAGAGGATGATCGGACGCCCCTCGGCGTCCAGCCGGCCCAACAGGGCCTGCAGCGACGCCGGATCGGTGACGTCGATGTGCTCGAAGCGCGTGGTGTCGAGGATCGGTTCGATGCGCTCGGGGCGGCAGCCCCCCTCGCTGAGCCCCTCGCGAACCCGCTCGAGCCACTGGTCCTCGGTGAGGTCGTCGAAGGCGGCGCCGACGAGGTACACGCGGTACTCCGGCCGGGCACGCAACAGCGTGCCCAGCCCGGGCAGCAGCAGGCGGTGCGTCAGATCACCCGACGCGCCGAGGATGACGAGCGTGACCGGCTGAATCTCCATCGTGACTCCTTGTCCCGGGGGGTGACGACGCGCCCACGCTACTCGCCCTGAGGCCCGCCTGCGGCCCCAACTCTCGGACGGCGGCGTCAGCGGGTCGCCGGATCGCCGGCGGTGCGCGTGGCGTAGCCGCGGGCGTCCCCGGACGCCAGCGCCGCAGCGAGGTCGGCGGTCTTCGCGGCGTCCAGCAGCGTCACCGATTGGCCCCCGCGATCACCGAAGCCGGCGACCGGCACCATCAACCTGGTGACGGCGTCGGCGTCGAACGTCGCGAGCTGCGGGGCGAGATCGAGCGCGAGCTCGGGCGTGAGCGGTCCGGTGACCGCCACGTGGGCGAACACCGCCCGGGCGACGCCGGCGAGGGCGGCCACGTCGTGGCGCGCCAACTCGCGGATGCGGCGCAGCATGCCGATGAGAATGGCGCGGTGGCGGGCGGTGCGGTCGAGATCGCCGCGGGGGAGCTCCTTGCGCTGGCGAGCGTAGACGAGCCAGTCGGCGGTCGAGAGGGTGATCCGGCCGGCGGGGAAGTGGGACGGATGACCGTCGGTGGGGTCGATGAAGGTGGATTCGATGGTGTTGTCGCCCTCGAGCCGGCCCAGGGCGTCCACGATCGCGGAGTAGCCGGCGAAGCCGGTCAGGGCGCTGGCGTGGAGGGGCAGGTCGCCGAGCGCCGCCGAGACGGTGCGCATCAGACGGGCGATGTCGCCGCCGTAGGCGGAGTTCGCCTTGCCCTCGCGTCCGCCGTCGATGGGGATCCACGCGTCACGCGGCAGCGACACGAGCGTGACGTGGTCGCGGGCGGCCCCGATCTGGGCGACGACCATGACGTCGGGACGGCCCGTGGTGGGGTCGTCCCAGGTGTCGGTGCCCGCGAGGAGCACGTTGAACGGGCCCTCGGGGAGCGGGTCCACCCACGCGGGCGTGGGCGGCGAAGTGGGGCT
>JAKDIK010000261.1 GCA_030450535.1 Propionibacteriaceae bacterium | reverse complement strand
GGCGTGACCCTTTACTACGACGCCGACT
Organism: Propionibacteriaceae bacterium; assembly: GCA_030450535.1. Taxonomy (GTDB): domain Bacteria; phylum Actinomycetota; class Actinomycetes; order Propionibacteriales; family Propionibacteriaceae; genus Propioniciclava. The sequence continues at coordinate 4,141 of JAKDIK010000261.1, read as the reverse complement.
GTGGGTTCTGCACACGGACGGCGCTGTGGCTGGGGCGCTGGCTCACCGTGGCGGCACTGCAGGCGTCCGATCTGGGCGCGGTGGGCATCGACCCGGTGCGCGCCGAGCGGGAGATTCCGGCGGTGCTGGCGTCCGGCGAGGTGCGCTACGGCGCAGCGGCGTTCGCTGCGGCGCTGGCGTCCGGGCCGTGGTGGCTGCGTCCGCTGGGGGCCGCGCTCAACCTTCCCGGCGTGCGGTGGCTGGGACAGCGCGTGTACCTGCGCGTGGCCGCGAATCGGCACCGGCTCCCGGGCGGCACGGGGGCCTGTCAACTGCCCTGACCGAGGGACACCGGGACGAGCTGCCAGGCGCCGACGGCGAGCGCGGCGAGGCAGAGCACCCAGAAGACGCCGACCCACAACCAGGCGGGCAGCCACGTGAGGCGGGCGAGTTGGTCGGGATCGCTCGTGCGGCTGCCCCGGGAGCGGCGCGCCGACTGGAGGTTGACCAGCGAGCGCGGCGCGGTCAGCAGCAGCACCCACACGAGCAGGTAGGCGACACCGGTGAGCACCTGTCCGGGCGCAAACCAAGAGAGCAGTGCCACGCCCGTGCCGGTGACCAACACGACCCACAGCCCGTACCAGTTGCGGATGGCCACCACCATGAGCGCGCACGTGAACACCAGCGCCCACAGCACAGCGGCCGCGTGACCGGCGCCCAGCAGCCACGCGCCGGCGAGACCCACGACGGCGGGGGCGGGGTAACCGGCGAGCACGGTGGCGATCATCCCGGGGCCGCGGGGTCGGCCGCGCGAGAGGGTGACGCCGGAGCTGTCCGAGTGCAGCCGGATGCCGCCCACCTGTCGTCCCACCAGGATCGCCATCGCCGCGTGCCCGGCCTCGTGGATGAGCGTGACGAGGTGTCGCACGATCCGCCAGCCGGCAGGCGTGGCGACGATCGCGAGGGCGAGCAGCCCCAGCGCGAGGCTGAGTTCCCACGACAGGGGCGGCTGGGTGGCGCTGGCGCGGTCCCAGAGGTCGGTGAGCACGATCCAAGGTGTAGCAGGCGGGGCTGTGCGCCGCGCCGAGTGGCGGTTTGGGGGGGCGACGACGGGGGGCGGGGGCGCGCGCGTTGTTCGGTGGCGGCTCCACGGGTGGGTGGGCGGGGGGGGGGGGCTCGGGCGGCTGGTGCGGGCTTACCTACGCTCGCTCCGCCTATTGGCCACGAAACGCTCGAGACCCCGTCCGCCTGAACCCGTAGGCTGACCCGGTGACCGAACGCACCGTCCTCGTCATCGGCAACGGCGGCCGCGAGCACGCCCTGGCCCTCGCCCTGGCCCGCGATCCCTCGGTGGTGGCGCTCCACTGCGCCCCCGGCAACCCCGGCACCGCGGCCATCGCGACCAACCACCCGGTTGAGGCCACCTCGGGTGGGGCGGTGGCGGACCTGGCCCGTGAGGTGGGGGCCACGCTGGTGGTCGTCGGACCGGAGGCGCCGCTCGTCGCCGGGGTGGCCGACGCCGTGCGGGCCGCCGGAATCGCGTGCTTCGGGCCGTCGGCCGAGGCGGCCCGCATCGAGGGGTCGAAGCAGTTCGCCAAGGACGTGATGGCCGAGGCGGGGGTTCCGACCGCCGCATCCGTCTACTGTGCGACCCTCGACGAGGTTGGCGAGGCGCTCGATCGCTTCGGGGCGCCGTATGTGGTCAAGGCCGACGGGCTCGCCGCGGGCAAGGGCGTCCTCGTCACCGACGACCGCAGCGCCGCCCTCGAGCACGCCGACGGGTCGCTGCCCGTCGTCGTCGAGGAGTACCTCGACGGGCCGGAGGTCAGCCTGTTCGCGATCACCGACGGGGTCACCTGCCTGCCGCTGCTGCCCGCCCAGGACTTCAAGCGCGTCGGCGACGGCGACGCCGGCCCGAACACCGGGGGAATGGGGGCCTACACGCCGCTGCCCTGGGCGCCGGAGGGCCTGGTCGAGGGGATCATGCGCGACGTCGTCCAGCCCACCGTCGACGCCATGGCCGCCCGTGGCACCCCGTTCGCAGGCCTCCTGTACGCCGGGCTCGCGCTCACCTCGCGCGGGCTCCGGGTGGTCGAGTTCAACTGCCGCTTCGGCGATCCCGAGACCCAGGCCGTGCTCGCCCTGCTCGAATCGCCACTGGGCGAGGTGCTGGACGCCGCGGCCACCGGCCGGTTGGCCGACGTCGGACCCCTGCGCTGGGGGGACGGCGCCGCCGTGATCGTCGTGTTGGCCGCCGAGGGGTACCCTGGCGTGCCGGCCCGCGGCGGAACGATCGCCGGGCCGCGTCTGTTCGGCAGCGACCGCGTCCACGTGGTCCACGCCGGTACGGCGCTGGACGCGTCCGGCCAGCTCATCGCGGCGGGCGGCCGGGTGCTCGGGGTGGTCGCCACGGCGTCCGATCTTGCCGCGGCGAGGAACGACGCCTACGCCGCGGTCGCCGAACTGGACGCGCCGACGTTGTTTTGCCGAGGCGACATCGCCGAGCGCGCCGCGTCCGGGGACATCTCGACCCCGTCGCTGTGAATGGGCGATCCGAACGCGCCGTGTCTGAAGGTCGGCTCAGCCGCAGGAACCCTGGCGCAGCCACTCCGCGGCGGCGCCGGGGGCATCCGCCGCGGTCGTGGTGTGATCCGGCGCCAGGGGCGCCTCCGGCAGCACGACGCCGTTGCGGTCCACGTAGGCGGCGGTCGTGAGCATCAGCCGGGCGCCGTCGTAAAGATCGAAGACCTGGTTGGCGGATGCGTAGCCGGCGCTGGGCGTGCCGAACGTCTCCACGCCGGGCAATCCCCGAAACGCCGTCAGGACCGCCTCGCCCGACGAGGCCGTCATCTCGTCCTGCAGCACGGCGACATCCTGGCCGGTCACCTTGGTACGGACTGACGTCGCCAGCGCCGGGGACCCCGAACCCACCGCGATCCCGCCCTCGGTGAGCGTCGCCGGGGTCCGCGTGCCACCGACCGTCTCGAACTCCAGGGCCGTTCCGTCCGGCAGCAGCGGCGCGACCCCGGCGAGCATCGGGTACATGGTGCCTCCGCGGTTCTGGCGCAGGTCGACGATCCAGCCGCACGTGGCGGACGCCGCGTCGGCGATGCCGTGGGCGGCGGCGTCGGCGTACTGCTGCTGCAGCTCGGTGCTGACCCCACCCAACTCGGGCACGGCGATCGTGGTGACGCCCTCGGAGCTGACGAGCGTGGGCGCGACGAACTCGGCGGTGGCGTCGGCGTCGTTTCCCCGGGCACGCTCCGGCGAGCGGAAGCTCGAGTGTTTGCCGCCGGCCACCGCGGCGGCGGCCTCCAATGCCGGGTATGTGTCGGCGAGGGTCTCCGCGTTGCGGGTGGCGTCCACGGCGTCCGCCCTTGCCTGGATCCACGTGGGGCTGTCGGCGTAGTAGCCGGCGTCCATGAGATCCAGGGCGGTGTCGGCGTAGCGCTGTGGCGACGGGGGAATCAACCACAAGCCCATCCGCGGGCCGATGACGAGCGCAGCGGCGAGGGCGGCCGCGATGACCAGGACGGCGATCCCCAGGAGGATGGCCATGAGGCGGCGGCGCCGGCGTGGACGCCCTGTGGCTTCGGTCGATGTGCGCACCACCCGAACGTAGCCCATGATCCCGGAGCGCCGGTGGGTTCACTGGCCGGGTCAGCCGATCCAGCCGGAGACCCAGATGCGCGAGGTCGGCCCGATGCCGAGCGTGGGGTCGCGCAGCTCGCCCTCGCCCAAATCCGGGATGTGCAGACTGAGCACGTCGCCCGTCTCGCCGGACTCCGGCTCCCACACCAGCACGGCGGTGGCGGACGCCCAGGGCTCCAGCGTGCGTGGGGTGAGGTCCGTCCGGTCGGGATCGAGGCGCGCGTAGTCGGTGAAGCCCTCACGTCCGCCGAACCAGACCAGGGGCTCGCCGAGGGTCACCGGCTTCTCCGAGCAGTTGTGCGCGGTGAGGATCATCCGGTGGTGGCCCTGGCCGTGATCGACCGGGGAGAAGTCGATGACCGGCTCGCCAGTTCTGCCGCAGACCACCGACCACTCGCCCGTGCGCTGTGTGAGGCCCGGATCGACGCCACTGCCCCCATGGTTCGGGAGGGGGCCGGCGGCGGGAGCGGCGCGGGGCGGCGCCGCGCGTTGGGCCATGAGGCCGGGGAGT
>JAKDIK010000260.1 GCA_030450535.1 Propionibacteriaceae bacterium | reverse complement strand
GCCATTGACGCCCGCGATACGATGGCAGTCTTGGTCAATTCCTGGTCCCCCACGAATGGACGCGACTCTTGAACGATGCAGAGCTGCTCGCCCGCGAGCTGGCCACGGAGCAGGCGCACGTCGATGCCGTCTACGCCCGCCTCGAGCAGGCGACCCAGTCGGCCCGCGCCGCGGCCCGCAGCGGGCGTGAGATCTTCACCTCCGACCGGCAGACCTGGATGCGCGAGGAGGACGGCACCGCCCTCTTCGAACGGGACGCCTTCGCCTTCCAGACCGCCCGCCGGCTCGCCACCCTGGACGCCGAACACGAGGGTCTGGTCTTCGGCCGCCTCGATCTCGACGGCGTCGAACGCGATGCGGGAGAACGCGAGACCGGCGATCACGACGCCGACGAGGCCGAGGAGTCCGACCTCGAGACCAGATACATCGGGCGCATCGGCGTCCGCGACGAGGAGTACGAGCCACTCGTGATCGACTGGCGCGCCCACGCCGCCGAGCCGTTCTACCGCGCCACCCCGACCAATCCGATGGACGTCATCCGGCGCCGGGTGCTGCGCTGCCGCAACGACCAGGTGGTCGGTATCGAGGACGACCTGCTCGACACGGACGCCCACCGCGACGGTCTGCCGATCGTCGGCGAGGGTGCGCTCATGGCGTCGCTGTCGCGAGCGCGTGGCACGCGGATGCGCGACATCGTGGCGACGATCCAGGCCGAGCAGGACGAGGCGATCCGCGCGCCGCACGCCGGCGTGACGATCATCAGCGGCGGCCCGGGCACGGGCAAGACCGTCGTGGCGCTGCATCGCGCCGCCTACCTGCTCTACAGCAACCGGCGTCGTTTCGAGCGCGGCGGCATCCTCGTTGTTGGCCCCGGGCCGCTGTTCATGAACTACATCGAGCGCGTCCTGCCGAGCCTCGGGGAGGATTCGGTGACGCTGCGCGCCATCGGTTCCGTCGCCTCCGACGTCCTCGACGGGCGCACGTCGGACGCGGTCGACGACGCACCGACGTCGTTCGTCAAGGGCAGCCTGCGGATGGTCGCCGTGCTCCGCAACCTCGTGAACCTGCCGTTGGACGATCCGGGGGTCGACGGCCTGCGCGTCCGCGTGACCGTCAAGGGCAACGTCCTCTCCCTCGACCAGGCGCGGCTCGACCGGCTGCGCGCCGGCGTCCTGTCCCGGCAGAAGGCGAACCTCGCCCGCGAGACGGCTGAGCGGGCGCTCACGGCCGCGCTCGCCGCGCAGGTGCCCGAGGACCTCGACCTCGAACCGGAGGCGATCGACGATCTCATCACCGGGTCGGCAGCCTTCGCCATGTTCATGAACGCCTGGTGGCCACCGCTGGATCCGGTCGACGTGGTGCGCCGCCTCGGGGACGCCCGGATCACCGCGCGGGTCGCCGACGGCCTGCTGGACGCCGATGAGCAGGCCCACCTCGTGGCCTCGTTCGCCGCCGGGGCGACGCTGACGGTGGCCGACATGGCGCTGCTCGACGAGTTGGCCGCGATGCTCGGGCCGGTGCCGGTCACCGAGGAGGTGGATCCGACGCTGTTCCTGCTGGAGGGCGCGGAGGTTTCCGAGCTGGTGACCACCGACTCCGGCGCGGCGCGGGCGTCCGAGTCGCTGAGCGACGACGCCCACGAGACCTACGCGCACCTGCTCGTCGACGAGAGCCAGGACATCACGCCCATGCAGTGGCGGATGCTGCGGCGCCGCGGTTCGCAGGCGTCGTGGACGGTGGTGGGCGACCTCGCGCAGAGCTCGTGGCCCGATCTCGACGAGGTGGGACGCGCCGCGCGCGACCTGATCGGCACGGCGCCGCACCGGGAGTTCAGGTTGTCGGTGAACTACCGCTCCCCCGCCGAGGTGTTCGCGCTGGCGTCCGAGGTGGTCCGGGCGCACTTCCCGACCGCCGACCTGCCGAGCGCAGTCCGCTCGACGGGCATGGAGCCCGAGCTGCTGACCGCGGCCTCCGACGCCCTCGCGGCGTCGGTCGCGGACACCGTGGCCGCGCTCACGGGCGAGGTGGGCGGCACGGTCGGCGTCATCGCGCCGCCATCGCGGCTGGACGCCGTGCGCCGCGAGGTGGGCGAGGCGCTGGCTGCGCGTCTGGCCGACGAGGATCGGGCACGCGTGGTGATCATCTCGCCGCTGGAGGCGAAGGGCCTCGAGTACGACGGCGTCATCGTCGTGGCGCCGGACGAGGTCGTTTCCGAGAGCCCCGGCGGGATCCGCGTGCTCTACGTCGCGCTCACCCGGCCCACACAGCGGCTGGTGACGATCGACGTGGACGCCCCCGGCGCCTGGCTGCCGGACGGCTGGCGTCCGAGCGCCTGAGGGAGGGCGGCGTCCGGACGAAAACGACCCGCGCGTGTGAGAAAACGACCCGCGCGTGTGAGAATCGTCCGGTCCGGGGCCGAAAGGCGGATGCAACCCACACAGGTGTGTGGGAAACGTCCGGTCCCCGAGGCCCGGTCCCAGGCGTCAGCGGCGACGCAGCCGCAGTCCGACCCCGAGGGTGGGGGCGGCGGCTGCGAGGGCGACGAGGCTGGTCACGAGGGCAGAGGTGCCGTGGGCGCCCTGCAGCATCCAGAACCAGCCGCCGACGATCGCGATCACGAGCGTCCACGCGCTGGCCCGGATCAGCGAGGTCTGCTCAAAGGCGTGACGCGCGCCCGCCCGGTGGGCGACGAAGCCGATGACCGCGAGCCCGACGATGAGCCAGCCGACGGCCAGCCCGATCAGCACCGGGCCCAGAAGCAGGTTCGCGGCCTGGAACACGACGCCCAGGGCTGATCCCTCGATGATGCCCACCGCGACGACCAACCAGGCGTCCGGACGCCGGCCCGCGGGCCCGGGCTCGGACGTCGAAACCGCCTCGGGTGCCGACGTCTCGGGAGCGCGTTGGCTCTGATCGGGGCGCGGCAACAGGGTCGTCATGGTCAGAGCCTAAGGCGAACCGGGACGCCCTCGGTGGGTGCGACGCGCGAACGCGACCGAGGTCTGGCCGATCGTCAACCTCTGGGGGTACGGGACAACCCTGCCCGCGCGCGTTCCGCTCAGCGCACCGGCAGGACGCGCAGGCGCTGCAGGATCTCGGCGGTCGCCTTCGAGCGGTTGAGCGTGAAGAATTGCAGGCCCGGGGCGCCGGCGGCGAGGACATCATCGGCCAGCCCGGTCATGAGCTCGATGCCCACCTCCCGGAACCGCTCGCGGTCGTCGGCGGCCGCGCGCAGGCGGGCCTCCACGTGGGCCGGCATCCGCGCGCCCGACAGGTGGGCGAACCGCTCGATCTGGCTCGGCACGGTCACCGGCATGATGCCCGCGATGATCGGCATGGTGCCGCCGAGTGCCCGGAACCGCTCGACGAGGCGGACGTAGGCGTCCACGGAGAAGAACAACTGGGTGATGGCGAATTCGGCACCGGCCTCCTGCTTGGCGAGCAGCAGGCGTGCGTCCTGCTCGGCCGAGCCCTCGGGGTGCACGTCGGGGAACGCCGCGACGCCCACGGTGAAGTCGCCGCTGGCCTTGGCCAGCCGCACCAGCTCGGTGGCGTTGGCCAGGCCGTCCGGGTGGGGGACGAAGCGCTCGCCATCGACGGGGTCGCCCCGCAACGCCAGGATGTGGGTGACCCCCAGCCGCGCGTAGGACGCCAGCGCCCGGCGCACCTCGTCGGTCGTCTGGCCGGCGACGGTGAGGTGTCCCATCGTGCGGACGTCGGTCTGGCCGCGGATGGCCCCCACGGCCGAGAACGTCTTGTATCGTGCCGCGCCCGTGGCCCCGTAGGTGACCGACACCCAGTCGGGCCGCAAGGGTCCGAGGGCGTCCACGGTGCCGATGAGCTGCTGGATGCCGGCCTCGTCGCTCGGCGGGAAGAACTCGAAGCTGAAGGTGGGGCGTCCGTGCTCGCGCAGACGTTCGACGAGTCCCGGCATGGCCGCCACCCTAGGACAGCCGCGCAGCCGGCGTCCCGCTAGGCTCACCACGTGGTCACGCTCGCAGCCGACGCCCCCCTCGCCGACGACTTCACCGCCGAGGTCTCGGACGCGATCACCGCTCATCTCGACCGCCAGGCCGCGGCTCTGGCCGCGATCGACGCCCGGCTGACCCCCCTGATCGACCGGGCCCGCCTGCTCACCGACGGCGGCGAGGCGCGACTGCATCTGCGTGGCGCGCTGTT
>JAKDIK010000259.1 GCA_030450535.1 Propionibacteriaceae bacterium | reverse complement strand
GTCGCGAAGCTCACCTACTACGGCATGTACGCGCTGCAGCACCGCGGCCAGGAGTCGGCCGGCATGGCGGTCAGCAACGGCGAGCGCATCATGGTGTTCAAGGACATGGGGCTCGTCTCGCAGGTGTTCGACGAGCCGACGCTGAATTCCCTCGTGGGCCATCTGGCGATCGGGCACGACCGCTACTCCACGACGGGGGCGTCCGTCTGGAAGAACGCCCAGCCCACCTACCGCGCCACCGCGAACGGCGGCCTGGCGCTCGGGCACAACGGCAACCTCACGAACACCGATGAGCTGCAGGCGTGGCTGCGCGAGCGTGACGCCAGCGCCAAGGTCGCCGTCAAGGACTCCCTCGACTCCACCAACGACACCTGGCTCGTCACCGCCCTGCTGGCGAGCTTCGAGTGCTCCACATGGGACGCCGCCCTCGAGGTGCTGCCCCGGCTCCAAGGCGCATTCTGCTTCACCTTCATGGACGCCTCGGCGCTGTATGCGGCCCGCGACCCCCAGGGAGTGCGGCCGCTCGTGCTCGGACGCCTCGAGCGCGGCTGGGTGGTGGCCTCCGAGACGGCCGCCCTCGACATCGTGGGCGCCACGTTCATCCGCGAGGTCGAGCCCGGCGAGCTCATCGCCGTCGACTCCGGCGGCCTGCGCAGCGCGCGCTTCGCCGAGGCGAAACCGAAGGGCTGCATCTTCGAGTACGTGTACCTCGCCCGCCCCGACACGCTCATCGCCGATCGGCGCGTCCACGCCGTCCGGGTCGAGATCGGCCGGACGCTCGCCATGGAGGCGCCCGTGGACGCCGACGTGGTCATCCCCACCCCAGAGTCGGGCATCCCGAGCGCGGTGGGATACGCGGAGGCGTCCGGAATTCCCTACGGCGTGGGGCTGGTCAAGAACTCCTACGTGGGGCGCACGTTCATCCAGCCCAGCCAGACCATTCGGCAGTTGGGCATCCGGCTGAAGCTCAACCCGATCCGCGACGTCATCGAGGGCCGCCGGCTCGTCGTCGTCGACGACTCGATCGTGCGCGGCAACACCCAGCGCGCGCTGGTGAAGATGCTGCGCGAGGCGGGGGCTGCCGAGGTGCACGTGCGCATCAGCTCCCCACCCGTCGAGTGGCCCTGCTTCTACGGCATCGACTTCGCCACCCGCGCCGAGCTCATCGCGCCCGGCATGAGCACCGACGAGATCTGCCGCTCCATCGGCGCCGACTCGCTCGCCTACATCAGCCTGGAGGGCCTCGTCGCCTCGACCGGTCTGTCGAAGAAGCGCCTGTGCCGGGCGTGCTTCGACGGCATCTACCCGATTCCCGTCCCCGCCGGTGCCGCGGAGGAGATGCGGCTGAACATGGAGGTTGCCGATGACTGAGTCCGACGGTGTCACCGGCGCTGCAGCCCGCAGCGCGTATGCCCGCGCCGGCGTCGACATCGAGGCCGGCGACCGCGCCGTGGAGCTGATGAAGGCGCACGTGAAGCGCACGCGCCGGCCCGAGGTGCTCGGTGGATTGGGTGGATTCGCCGGCTTCTTCGATGCCTCGGCGCTGAAGGGATTCGACCACCCCGTGCTCGCCACGTCCACCGACGGTGTGGGCACCAAGGTCGCCATCGCCCAAGCGCTCGACAAGCACGACACCGTCGGCTTCGACCTCATCGGCATGCTCGTGGACGACCTCGTCGTCGTGGGCGCCGAGCCACTGTTCGTCACCGACTACATCGCCTGCGGCAAGGTCGTTCCCGAGCGGATCGCGGCCATCGTCTCCGGCATCGCGGCCGCCTGCGAGGTGGCGGGAGCGGCCCTGCTCGGCGGGGAGACCGCGGAGCACCCGGGGCTGCTCGATCCCGACGAGTACGACATCGCCGGAGCGACGACGGGCGTCGTGGAGCGCGACCGCATCCTCGGGCCGGAACGCGTCCGGGCCGGCGACGTGGTCGTCGCGCTGGCGTCCTCCGGGCTGCACTCGAACGGCTACTCGCTGGTGCGGCACGTGCTGCTGCAGGAGGCGGGGTGGGCGCTGGAGCGTCACGTGGACGAGCTCGGTACCACCCTCGGCGAGGCGCTGCTCACCCCGACGCGGGTGTACGCGCGCGACATCCTGGCGCTCATCGACGCCGCTGAGGTGCACGCGATCAGCCACATCACCGGGGGAGGGCTGGCCAACAACCTGGTCCGGGTGCTGCCGGCCGGGGTGCGCGCGACCCTGGAGCGTTCGAGTTGGACGCCGGCGCCCCTCTTCACGCTGGTGCAGCAGGTGGGGAAGGTGTCGCAGCCCGACCTCGAGGCGACGCTCAACATGGGCGTCGGGATGGCGCTGGTGGCGCCCGAGGCCTCGGCGGATGCCGTCCTGAGCGTCGCGGGGGACCGCGGCCTGGACGCTTGGTTGCTCGGCGAGGTCGGGGCGAGCGAGGCCGGCGCGCCGGCGTCCGTGGCACTCGTCGGGAGTCATGTTTCGCGCTGAACGAAATTGGCGTCCCAGCAGCGCCCTCGTGCTTTGTCGTGCCGGACGAGTCGGGTAACATCACCCTCACGACAGACTGACTCACACGCGGCTAGACCGCCAGAACGCTAAGGGGGTCGACCCGTATGGGGCGCGGCCGTGCAAAGGCGAAGCAGACCAAGGTCGCTCGCGATCTCAAGTACCGTACCGTCGACACGGACTTCAACTCGCTGGAGCGTGAGCTACGCAGCGGTTCGCCCTCCCCGTGGGGTGCGGCGGACGACGAAGCCGACGAGTTCGACTACGAGGACCCTTACGCGGCGGACGACGAGGACTCCGGTGACCAGCCGGCCTCGCGCACCGCTTACTGACCAGCCCGCTTCCACCCCGCCGTCGGAGTCCAGCGCCCCGTCGCCGCGCGGGCCCGCCGTGTGGCGTCCCGACGTCCTGCTGCCCGGCTTCGAGTGCCTCGACCTACCACTGGACGCCGCCCCCGAGGTCGGCGAGCCCGACGAGCCGCTGGTCGGCACGCTGATCCGGCGCGCCGACCCGGGGCTGCGCGTGGGGCGTCCGGCCTGGCTGTACGTCCACGGCTGGAACGACTACTTCTTCCAGGAGCACCTGGCGCGCGCGGTGGAGGAGTGGGGCTACGCGTTCCACGCCGTCGACCTGCGGCGCTACGGGCGCAGCCACCGCGAGGGCCAGCTGTGGGGCTACGTGGACGACCTCGCCGACTACGCCGCCGAGCTGGACGCCGCCGCCGAGGTCATCGGGGGAGACCACGACCGGATCGTGGCGATGGGCCACTCCACCGGCGGCCTGACGCTGTGCCTGTGGGCGTCCGAACGGCCGGGCCTGCTCGCCGGTCTCGCACTCAACTCGCCGTGGCTGGAGATGCACGGACCGCCTGCCCTGGCCGCGGTGGCGCGTCCGCTGCTGCAGCAGTTCAGCCGGCGGCGGGGCACCGCGGCCTTCCCCATCCGCGACGATGACGAGCGCATCTACGCGAAGGCGACCCATACCGACCACGGGGGCGAGTGGACCTACGACCTGGAGCTGAAGTCGGACGGTCCGCGTCCGCTGCGCGTCGGCTGGATGCGGGGGATCCTGGCCGGGCACGCGCGCGTCGCCAAGGGGCTGGCCATCGACTGCCCGATCTTCGTGGCGACCAGCGACAAGACGGTCTGGTTGCGGCGTTTCGCGGACTCGGCCCGTGAGGCGGACACGGTGCTGGACGTCGCACGCATCGGCGAGGCGGCGACGCGGCTCGGACGCCACCTCACCTTGGTGCGCATCCGTGGTGGCATCCACGATCTGACCCTGTCCGGGCCGGCCGCGCGGGAGGAGTTCTTCGCCGAGCTCGAGCGCTGGTCCCGCGCGTACGTGACGCACGATCTGGGCCAGGGGACCTAGGGGGACCTGGGGGCGGACGGAAGAGGCGCTGATTCCAGGGGTGTCACGGCGGCTGAATCGCCACACTGGGGCGATTCAGCTTCGGTGACCCCCTTGGAATCAGCGGCTGGGCCGCTCGCTGCTGCCGCGGACCTCAGCCGGCGGTGCCCCAGGTGGACGCCGCGGCGAACTGATCGCCGCTGTGGGCGACCGCCCGGTACTCGACCGGCGACCCCGCGGGAAGCGCGGTGGTGTCGTGGAAGACCCGGAAGGGGGCGTTGTCGTCGGTGCCCAGCGGCGTCCAATCGGCTTGGCCGAGGGGGCGCGTCCAGAAGCTGACCTGCGTGAAGCCGGGGCTTTCCACGGTG
>JAKDIK010000258.1 GCA_030450535.1 Propionibacteriaceae bacterium | reverse complement strand
ACCGCCGGGTCGTCCGGGCCCGCTCAACCCGTGGTGCCACCGCCCGGCGAAGCCCCTTCCGCCGGCGCGCAACGCCCCGCCTGGGGGAGCGATTCACCGCCAACGACCGTGGGGGATTGAAAGAAGTGGAGGAATGTGGGTAAATGTGGAGGTAAGTGGAGGACGCGGGAGGCCGAGGGGAGGTGCGCGATGTTCCTGGGCACGCACACCCCGAAGCTGGACGAGAAGGGCCGCTTCTTCCTCCCCTCACGATTCCGGGACGAGCTGGCGGGAGGGTTGATCATCGCCAAGGGTCAGGAGCGCTGCCTCTCGATCTTCACGCCCACCGAGTTCGCCCGGCAGGCCGAGGTCGCGCTCACGGGTTCGCCCACGGTCCGCGACATCCGTGACTTCCAGCGGACCTTCGCCGCCGGGGCGTCCGAGGAGACCCCCGACAAGCAGGGCCGCGTCACGATCCCGCCGCTGCTGCGCGGCTACGCGGGGCTCGACAAGGACATCGCGGTCATCGGTGCGTTCAACCGCATCGAGGTGTGGGATCTGGCGGCCTGGCAGGCCTACGAGACCGCGCAGGACGAGAAGTACAGCTCGCTGGACGCCGAGATCAGCCCGGCGCCGGCCGGAGGGTGAGGCTTCGACCCGGGGCGACTCCCTGACACCACTTCCCCGGCGGCAGGAGGTCGCTCCGGATCGAAACCCCGTTCTCCGGAGACGGTCAGGAAAGGAACGAGACGATGCAGGCAGCGCCCGGGGGCCACGTGCCCGTGATGGCCGACCGCATCGTCGAGCTGCTCGCAGCCCCGCTCGGGTCGGGCGGCACCTTCGTCGACTGCACCCTCGGCCTCGCCGGCCACGCGGCGGCGATCCTGGCCGCCTGCCCGGACGCCCGCCTCGTCGGCATCGACCGCGACCCGGATGCCCTCGCGCTGGCCGCCGACCGCCTCGAGCCCTTCGGCGACCGCGTCACGCTCGTCCGCGCCGTCTATGACGAATTGCCCGACGTGCTGGCAGACCTCGGTCTGCCCCGGGTCCGGGCGATCCTCGCCGACCTCGGCCTCAGCTCCCTGCAGATCGACCGCACCGACCGCGGCTTCGCCTACTCCGTGGACGCCCCGCTCGACATGCGGATGGGGGCCGACGCCGGCGCCACCGCCGCCGACGTGGTCAACACCTACGACGCCGCCGCGCTCGCCCGCATCCTGCGCACCTACGGCGAGGAGCGCTTCGCCGACCGCATCGCCCGGCGCATCGTCGCGGCGCGTGCGCGGGAGCCGTTCCACACGAGCGCCCGGCTCGTCCAGGTGCTGTCGGACGCCATCCCCGCGGCCTCGCGCGCCACCGGCGGCCACCCCGCCAAGCGGACCTTCCAGGCTCTGCGCATCGAGGTCAACGGCGAACTGGACGCCCTCGCCGGCTTGCTGCCTGCCGCGCTGGACGCCCTGGCCCCCGGCGGACGCCTCGCCGTCCTGGCCTACCACTCGCTGGAGGACCGCCTCGTCAAGCAGGCGCTCGCCGCGGCGTCCACCGACACCGCGCCGCGCGGCCTACCGGTCGTGCCGCCCGAACACCGGGCGCGCTTCCGCCTGCTGACCCGAGGCGCCGAGCGCCCCACCGACGCCGAGTGCGCCGTCAACCCCCGGGCCGCCTCGGCCCGCCTCCGTGCCGCCGAACGATTGAAGGAGGTGGCGGCATGACGACCGCTCACCAGCCCCCGCGCACCAGCGCCCGCACCCTCGATCGTCCGGCGCGTCCGGCCGGCGGCCGACAGACCCGCCCGGGGCTGCGCGGCCTGCCGAGCGTGCCGCGGCGGCTCTCCGGCGTGCCGTTCGGCCTCTTCATCGTCCTCATCCTCGGTGCGGGAACCGTCGGGCTGCTGACGTTCATCACCTTCCTCCAGAACCAGTCGTTCGAGGTGCGCGCCGCCGAGCGCGCCGCCGCTGAATCCGGCTACCGCGTCTCTGACCTCGAAGCCAGGCTGTACGCCGCCGAGGCGCCGCGCGAGCTCGCCCGCCGCGCCACCGAGCTGGGCATGGCCCCGAACCCGCACGGCGCGTTCATCGACCTGGAAACCGGCACGGTGGTCGGCGACCCCACGGCCGTGCGCGGCGACGAGATCCCGAGCCTGAAGGTGCTGCCCCCGCCACCGCCCGAGCCCGAGACGCCGCTGGAGGCCGCGCCGATCGAGGGGCAGCCGGCCGCTGAGGCCGACGCAGGAACCCCGGTCCCCGATGTCGAGGGTGACGGCGCGTCGCCGGACGCCGCGGGTGCCGCGGTCGACGAGACTGGTGGTGACCAGACCGCCACCGGAGAGGGCCAGCCGTGACCACCAGCCGTCCGAGCCCGCGACGGTCCCCGAGCCCGGGTCGGGTGCGCCTGGCGTCCACCGCGTTCCGCCTGCGGACGCTCGCGCTGCTCGTCGCCATCCTCTTCTCCATCGTGGGGGCGCGGGCGCTCCAGATCCAGGTGATCAGCGCCGAGGCGATGGCCAAGGAGGCCGCCACCAGGATGACCGTCGGTCGCGACGTCCCCGCGCAGCGCGGTGAGATCACCGACCGCAACGGCAACGTGCTCGCCTTCACCGAGGACACGGTCAACGTCATCGCCGACCCCACGATGATCGCCAGCAACGGCAAGGAGCCCGAGGCCATGCGGGACTCCGACCGGGCCAAGGCCGAGATGGCGCCCGCCGCCATGGCCGCCATCATCGCCCGGCACACCGGCGGGGACGCAGCCGAGATCGAGGCCAAACTGCGCCAGACGACCACCACGAACGCGCAGGGTCGGGAGGTTCCTCTGCGCTACACACTGCTCGCCCGGCAGATCCCGTCGTCGGTCTGGGTCGACCTGAGCGCCGAGTTGAGCCGCGTCGAGCGCGACGCGGACGGCAACGCCACCGGCGGCTACGTCGGCGTCTTCCGCGAGGCGAACCCGCGCCGGACGTACCCGATGGGCACGCTCGCGTCCAACATCGTCGGGTCGATGAGCGAGGGCAAGGGGCTCATGGGCCTGGAGTACGCCCGGCAGGCCGAGCTCGCCGGCACCCCCGGACGCGAGACCTATCAGACCTCGCCCAACGGCCGCATCCCGCTCGGCAACCAGGAACTCACCCCCGCGGTGAACGGCGACAACATCCAGCTCAGCATCGACTCCGATCTGCAGTGGATGGTCGAGCAGCGGCTCGCCGCCCGCGTGGACGAGGTGGGCGGCAACTGGGGTGCCGCGCTGGTGATGGACGTCGAGACGGGCCAACTGCTGGCCATGGCCAACTACCCGAGCTTCGACAGCAACAACCCGGGCGCCGCGCAGAGTGCCGACACCGGCAACCGCGCCGTCGAGGTCACCTACGAGCCCGGATCGGTCCAGAAGGTGCTCACGCTCGCGTCCCTGCTGGACGCCGGCCTGACGACGCCCGACACCGTGTACCGCATCGGCAAGGACGTCGCCGTGGGCGACCATCACGTCACCGACGCCTTCAGCCACGACGAGCTCGACATCACCACCCGCGGCATCCTCGTCAAGTCGTCCAACGTGGGCGCCATCACCGCCGCCCGCGCCATGGATCCCGACGTCCTGCGCGACTACATGC
The DNA here is from genome assembly GCA_030450535.1 of Propionibacteriaceae bacterium. Taxonomy (GTDB): domain Bacteria; phylum Actinomycetota; class Actinomycetes; order Propionibacteriales; family Propionibacteriaceae; genus Propioniciclava. The sequence goes on along the minus strand of JAKDIK010000258.1, from coordinate 616 downwards.
TCAAGTTCGGCCTCGGCACCAAGACGACCCTCGGCCTGCCCGGCGAGGCGGCCGGCAGCGTCCCGCCCGAGAACATGCCGAGCTACCAGGCCGACTCGATGGCCTTCGGCTACGGCCTGTCGACGAGCGCGGTGCAGATGGCCGCCGCCGTCGCGGCCGTCGCCAACGACGGGGTCTACACCACGCCGAGCATCGTTCGCGGCACGACGGACGCCCACGGCACCTTCACCCCGGCCGCGCAGCCGCAGACGCACCGTGTGGTCTCCGAGCAGGCCGCCCGCGAGGTCGTGTCCATGATGGAGCAGCGCACCATCGCCAACATGGACCAGATCGGCATCCCCGGCTACCGCACCGGCGCCAAGACCGGCTCGGCCCGCATCTCCACCGGCAGCGGCTACTCGGGGCAGGTCGCCTCGATCATCGGCGTCGCGCCGGCGGAGAACCCCCAGATCGTCGTCTACGTGCTCATCGCGCGCCCCGACACCCAGGGGGCGGGCCTCGGCATGGCCGGACCCGTCTACAAAGACGTCATGTCGCTGGCCCTGCCGCGCTACGGCGTCCGGCCCGAGGACGAGGTCCCCACCGAACAACTGCCCCTCATCGTGGGAGAGTGAGC
>JAKDIK010000257.1 GCA_030450535.1 Propionibacteriaceae bacterium | reverse complement strand
CGCGCCGATGGAGAAGTTGGCGGCGACGACCGCGTGGGCGTCCGTGCCGTCGAACAACGCGCGGACCTCCTCCAGCATGGCCGGGGTGAAGCCCGTCGTGCCCACGACGGCGTGGACGCCGTGTTCGGCGCACCACGTCAGATTGCCCATGACGGCGTCCGGGACGGTGAAATCGACCACGACGTCGGCGGACGCCGCGGGCGTCCGATCGTCGCCGGCGTCCAGCGCCGCGCCCAGCTCCAAGTCGTCGGCCGCCTCGACGGCCCGACACACCTCGGCGCCCATGCGCCCCTTCGCTCCGAACACCGCCACCTTCATGGGCGCCATCCTAGGTGCGCCGCGCGACCCTCGTTCGCCCGCCGTTCACACCGATCGGCAAGGATGGGGTCATGCGTGATCCGAAGAACCTCGAGTGCTGGCTGACCGACAAGGACGGGGTGCTCGTCCACGGCGACACGGCAATCCCAGGCGCACGGGAGCTGATCGAACACTTCCGCTCCCACGATCTGCCCTACCTGGTGCTCACCAATGACTCGGTGCAGACGCCTCGCGATCTTTCCGCGCGCCTGCGTCGGGCCGGGCTTGACGTTCCGGAGGAGAACATCTGGACATCGGCGATGGCCACGGCGGCGTTCCTGGCCAACCAGAACGGGGAAAAGACCGCCTACGTGCTGGGCGAGGCGGGGCTGACGACGGCACTGCACGAGGCGGGCTTCGTGTTGACCGACCTCGATCCGGAGTTCGTGGTGCTCGGCGAGACCCGCGGCCTGTCGTTCGAGCAGGCCACGCGCGCGACCCGGCTGATCCTGGGTGGCGCGCGTTTCATCGTCACGAACCCCGACGTCTCGGGCCCCGGCAACGGCGGAATCGTGCCGGCCACCGGGGCGTTCGCGGCGATGATCACGGCGGCGACCGGCCGCAAGCCCTACATCGTGGGCAAGCCGAACCCCATGATGTTCCGCTCGGCGCTCAACCGCATCCAGGCCCACTCGGAGAACACGGGCATGATCGGCGACACGATGAGCACCGACATCGTGGCGGGCATGGAGGCGGGGCTCCACACGGTGCTGGTGCTGACGGGCTCGACGAAGGCGTCCGACCTGGAGTCGTTCCCCTACCGGCCCTCGCGGGTCCTGGATTCGGTGGCCGACCTGCTGCCCCTCCTGGACGCGGCTGCCGTCTGAGGAGCACGCCCGGCGCCGATCACGTTTCTGACATAGCGATTCTTCGCACGTGCGCGCGAAAGCCATGTCAGAAGACCGATGTCAGAAACCTGCCCCGCCCCCCGGACTACAGCACCGTGTCACGCACCTGCTTGCGCAGCACCTTGCCGAGCATCGACCGCGGCAATTCCTCCACGACGATGACTTCGCGGGGGACCTTGTAGCTCGCCAGCTCCCGCTTGGCGAAGGCGCGGACGCCCTCGACGTCCGGCTGGTCCGCTCCGGGTTCGGCGACGACCACCGCGACGACGGACTCGCCGCCGCCCGGCGCGGCGCGTCCCACGACGGCCACGTCCGCGATGCCGGGGTGTCCGCGCAGGACGGCCTCCACCTCCGATGGCGACACGTTGAACCCGCCGGTGATGATCAGCTCCTTGGCGCGGTCGACGATCGTGGTGAAGCCGTAGGCGTCGACGGTCACGATGTCGCCGGTGCGAAGCCAGCCGCCGGGAAGCAGCGTCGCGGCCGTCTCCTCGGGGTTCTCCCAGTAGCCGCGGAACACCTGCGGTCCGCGGATCAGCAGCTCACCGGGCTCGCCGCGGGGCACGTCGGCGTCCGGATGCTCCGGGTCGACGACCCGCATGTCGGTGGAGGGGAACGGGATGCCGATCGTTCCGGTGCGGCGTCGGCTCGCGTCGAAGGGGTTGCCGAGCGCCACCGGTGAGGACTCCGTCATGCCGTAGCCCTCGACCAGCAGCCCACCGGTCTGGGACTCCCACGCCTCGACGATCTCGTCGGTCAGCGCCATCGCGCCCGAAATGCAGAATTTCGCGCTGTGCAGGTCGACGCCGCGCTCCTTTGCCGCCTCGGCCGTCTTGGCGTAGATGGGTGGCACGGCGCAGTACACCGTGGCCGGCGCCTTCTTCCAGGCTGCGAAGACGAGGTCGACGTCGAAGCGCGGCAGGAGCACGATGTGGGCCTGCTTGCGGATCCCGTAGGTCAGGTAGAGCGTCATGCCGAACGCGTGGAACATCGGCAGCAGCGCGTAGAACACTTCCTTGCGGTACTCGGCGTCGTGCATCCACGCCTCGCCCTGCAGGGCGTTGCTGTGCAGGTTGAAGTGGCTCAGCATGGCGCCCTTTGGGTGCCCCGTCGTGCCGGAGGTGTACTGGATGACGGCAAGGTCATCGACGGACGGCCGCGGGTGGGCGTCCGCCAGGGGGTCTGCGCGGAGTAGCTCGCGCCAGGGCAGCGTGCCGGGCGCCGGCCCGGAGAGCGACCGGCGGGTCGCCCGCAGCTTCGGGATCGGCAGGCGCAAGGCGATGCGGTTGACCAGCGGCATGGCCTCGGTGAGGCTCACGGCAATGATGTGGCGGACGCCCAGGTCGCGCGGCAGGTCGGCGATCTTCTCGACCGCGGCGTCCCAGGCGATGATCACCTCGGCACGGTGATCCTCGAAGAGGTGCCTCAGCTCGGGCGCGGTGTAGAGCGGATTGTGCTCGACCACGACCGCGCCAAGCCGCAGGACGGCGTAGAACGCGACGACGTGCTGGGGGCAATTGGGCAGGATGAGTGCCACCCGGTCACCCGCGCTCACCCCCAGCTTTGCCAGCCCGGCGGCGGCGCGGTTGATCTGCTCACCCATCGCGCGGTAGCTGGTGCGACGTCCGAAGAAGTCCAGCGCGACGGCCTCGCCCGCCTCGCGCACCGATTGCTCACACATCTCGACGAGCGAGGTCGTGGGCAGCTCGATGTCGGCTGGCACCCCCGGTTGGTAGAACTGAACGAACGGACGCGCCTCAGACGACATGGCGTCACCCTAGCCGCCCATCCGCTCGAATCGTCCGCTCACCTGGCCCAGCCGGCACCCACCTGGACGCCAGGTCAGTGCCGGTCGGGCCAGGCAGGACGACGCCGACGGCGTCCGATGTCCAGCGCCCTCAGGACGCGGACGCCGAGGGTGCGCGGCCGGCTGAGGTCAGCCCAACCCCACCGGACGATCCACCAGCCGGCGTCTCGAATCTCCTGCTCGCGCGCCTTCTCGGCCATCACGAGGTCTTCCGGACGCCTCCCGGTCGGGACCAGCGTCCCGTATTTCATCGCACCATCGAACTCCCCCACCGTGCTGTCCTCGTCCCAGGCGAAGTCGGTCCGCGCCACCAAGCGGCCGTCGCGGTGAATCTCACGCTGCAGATCCGGCACGGGCACACCCTCGAGATGCAGGAGCGCTCGGGATCGGGACTCGCCGACCGACTCCGACCGCGGATCGGCGAACGACCAGGCTGCGCGGGCGCGTCGGATGCCGGGAACCCCGCGCGCCCGCTCCAGCACCGCGAGGACCGCCTCCTGCTCCACCCCCCGCCTCATCGCGGCATCGGACGTCGCCACACCCCAGTCGAAGGGGCGCGTCCGCATGAGATCGACGAGTGTGCGAGCCAACGACGTCACCCGGACGCCGTCCACCACCACGGTGTCCTCGTCCGGCATCCGCGCGTTCGAGGCGGTCAGGACGCTCGTCCGGTTCCCGTGCGAGTCCACCCGGATCGACCAGACACGCTCCAGTAGCCCCGACTCCACCGGCAAGCCGTGGAGGATCGCCGCCGACGCATGACTCACCACCGAACCCTCCCCGAGAAGGGGCGCGGTCGCGTGCAGGAGGCGTCGGTGCGCCGCCACCGCGGGGGTGGTCCCCTCCGGCGTCCCGAGATCGGACGCCCAAACGAACGTGCCGCGCCGGATGCGCTCCAGTTCCCCCGAGCGGACCAGGCGTTTGACGGCGCGGGGATCGAGAGCCGTCCTGCGCACCAGATCGGCCAACGTGAGGATCGGCGGTGCGGTATCCATGCATCGATCCCACCGTCGCGCGTCATCGCCCCGCAAGGGGTCAGGTGTTGGCGAGAAGCCCCCAGGTGTTGTCCGTGCGATCGATCCGGCTGTGCTGGACGCCTCTCACCTAGCCCAACCGGCGCGCACCAACCGAACCCCCCCAACCTGACCCCCGGGTGGGCGAGTTCAGCGGGCCGCCCCCGACGCCCTA
>JAKDIK010000004.1 GCA_030450535.1 Propionibacteriaceae bacterium | reverse complement strand
GGTCGATGTGCTTCCAGGACAGCTCGGAGACGTGCACGAGGCCGTCCACGCCGCCGAGGTCGACGAAGGCGCCGAAGTTGACGATGCTGGAGACGACGCCGCGGCGGATCTGGCCCTTGGCGAGCTGGTTGAGGAAGCTGGTGCGCACCTCGGACTGCGTCTGCTCCAGCCACGCGCGGCGGCTCAGGACGACGTTGTTCCGGTTCTTGTCCAGCTCGATGATCTTGGCCTCGAGCTCCTGGCCCACGTAGGGCTGGAGGTCGCGGACGCGGCGCATCTCGACCAGGGACGCCGGCAGGAAGCCGCGCAGGCCGATGTCGACGATCAGACCACCCTTGACGACCTCGATGACGCGGCCGGTGACCACGCCGTCGGACTCCTTGACCTGCTCGATCTGACCCCAGGCGCGCTCGTACTGGGCGCGCTTCTTGGACAGGATCAGACGACCCTCCTTGTCCTCCTTCTGCTGGACGAGAGCCTCGATCTCGTCGCCGACGGAGACGACATCGAACGGATCGACGTCGTGCTTGATGGAGAGTTCCTTGGAGGGAATGACGCCCTCGGTCTTGTAACCGATGTCGAGGAGAACCTCGTCGCGGTCGACCTTGACGACGGTACCGGTGACGATGTCACCGTCATTGAAGTACTTGATTGTGGCATCGACGGCGGCGGCGAACTCTTCGCTGCTCATGAAGTCGTCGACTGTGACCTGAGCGGCCTCAGGAGTGGAGGTCATGTAGTAGGGCTCCGATAACTGAACGTGTGAGTGCGGTAGGTGATGCGGCCCGAAATCACCCGCCCCCCTAGGTCCGAGGGCAGACAGACCACACCGATCCACCAGTCTACCGAGTGGGCGCTCAGGCGGTCAAAGGTTGGTTCCCGTGATACGGGCCTCGGTGGACAGGCGGCCGGAGGCCTCCCGCCACCCCCCGCGGTGGACTAGCGTGGGACCGAGACCCACCGACGCACCGAAGACCCACCGACGCACCGAAGACCCACCGACGCACCGAAGGAGCACTCCTCACATGAGCGGCACCGCAGAAGTCCACCCGAGCGCGACCCTCGTCCCGACCAAGCTCGAGCTGCTGGCACAGTGGCTGCCCAAGCAGCTGTGGTTCGCCGGCGACGCGTCCGACCTGGAGCGGGTCGGGTTCTTCCGCTTCGCGGACCCCGACGACGAGGTCGGCCTGGACTGCATGTTCCTCACGTCCGCCGGGTTCACCTACCACGTTCCGGTCACGTGGCGCGCCGAGCCGCTCGAGGAGGGGCTCCTCATCGGCAAACTCGAGCACAGCGTCCTCGGCACCCGCTACTGCTATGACGCCCCCACCGACCCCGTCTACGTGTCCGAGTTGGTCCGCGTGATCCGCGAGGGCGACACCGCCGCCGAGATCCGCGACGCCGAATCGGGCGAACTCAAGGAAGGCAAGGTCGAGGTGGAGGGCTCGGGCGTGGTGGCCGGCGTGGACGCCATCGGCCAGGTGCGCCTCACCCGCATCCTCGACGCCGAACATGAGAACACCACCGGCGCCCGCGGCCTCCTGATCGCCCACTGGAACGACGGCACCGAGCGCGAGGACGTCCTCGCCGTCCTGCGCTGAGGCAGCGTCGGCGACCGAGCGGCGTCCGCGCCGTCACCGCGCCGGCGTTCAACAACGACGCTCAGCGCGCCGACACTCAACGAACTGACACCGGGGCCGGGTCCGGACGCGCCCCTGCTGTCACAAAGTTGAGTGTCGGCGGCCCGAGCGGCCGGGGCCGCCGCCCGGAAGGGGGGCTGGCGACCCGAGAAGCCGGGGTCAGTGCGCGGCGTCGTGCCAGGAGTGGCCCACGCCGATGGACACATCCAGGGGCACCGCCAGATCCATCGCGGCGCCCATCGTCGTGCGCACCAGCTCCTCCAGTGCCTCCCGCTCGCCGGGCGCGACCTCGAAGACCAGTTCGTCGTGCACCTGCAGCAGCATCCGGGACGCCAGCTGCTCCCGCGCCAGCGCCGCCTCGACGTCGAGCATCGCGACCTTGATGATGTCGGCCGCACTGCCCTGGATCGGCGCGTTCAGCGCCATGCGCTCGGCCATCTCGCGGCGCTGCCGGTTGGACGACGTCAGGTCCGGCAGGTAGCGCCGACGTCCGAGCAGCGTTTCGGTGTAGCCGGTGCGGCGCGCGACGTCGACGACCTCGGTCAGGTAGTCGCGCACGTGACCGAACGTCTCGAAGTACTCATCCATCAGCCCGCGGGCCTCCGAGGTCGGGATGCGCAGCTGCCCGCTCAGCCCGAACGCGCTCAACCCGTAGGCGAGGCCGTAGTTCATCGCCTTGATCTTGGCGCGCATCGCTCCGTCCACCGCCTCGGCCGGCACGTCGAACACCCGCGACGCCGTCACGGTGTGGAAGTCGCGGCCCGAGGAGAATGCCTCGATGAGCGCGGCGTCCTCGCTGACGTGCGCCATGATGCGCATCTCGATCTGGCTGTAGTCGGCGCTCATCAACGACTCGTGGCCCGCCCCGACCACGAACGCCTCACGGATCCGGCGCCCGGCCTCCGTGCGAATCGGGATGTTCTGCAGGTTCGGATCCGTCGAACTGAGCCGACCGGTCGCCGCCACCGTCTGCGAATACGTGGTGTGGATGCGGCCGTCGTCCGCGATGGACTTCGCCAACCCCTCCACGGTCTGCCGCAAGCGGATCTGGTCGCGGTGCCGCAGCAGGTGCGCCAGGAACGGATGCTCGGTCTTGACGTAGAGCTGCTCCAGCGCCTCGGCGTCGGTCGTGTACCCCGTGCGCGTCCGGCGCGTCTTCGGCATCTCGAGCTCGTCGAAGAGCACCGTCTGGAGCTGCTTGGGGGAACCGAGGTTGACCTGCTTGCCCAGCACACCGTAGGCCTCGGACGCCGCCTGCTGCACTTGGGCGTCGAAGTCCGACCACAGCACCTCGAGGGCGTCGGCGTCCACGGCGATGCCGGTCCGCTCCATGACCGCGAGGGTGCGCTGCAGCGGCAACTCCACCTCGGCCAGCAGCGACCGGCCGCCCGCGGCGTCCAGCTCGGCCTCCAGAACGCCGGCCAGCTCGGCCACCGCCCGGGCCCGCACCATGGCGTCCGTGCCCTGCAGAGGATCCTCGAAGTCGAACGACAGCTGATCGGACGCCTCCGGTGCCGCCCCCGCCTCGGCGGCCAGCTCGCGCTTCAGGTGCCGCGCGGAGAGGTCGGCAAGATCGTAGGTGCGCTGGTCGGGGCGCAGCAGATAGGCCGCGATCTGGGTGTCGGACGCCAACCCCGCGAGCTCCCAACCGCGCGCCCACAAGGCCTCCAGCGGCCCCTTCGCGTCGTGCAGCGCCTTGGGTCGATCCGGATCCGCCAGCCACGCGGCCAGCGCGGCGTCGTCAGCGGGCGTGAGCGTGTCGGTGGCGACCCACGCGGCGTCGCCGTCGATGCGGGCCAGCGCCAGCCCGCTGACATCGCCCGTGCCAGCTCGCCAGTGACCCTCGGCATGGACGCCGACCAGCCCGGTGGCGTGTTCGGCCAGCCACGCGCCCAGCGCGCCCGGTTCGAGCACGGTGCCGGCCACCTCGAAGCCGCCCTCGGGCTCGGCCTCGTGCTGGGGCAGCGTCTCGAGCAGACGGTCGCGCAGCACCCGGAACTCCAGCGCATCGAACAGGGCGTGGACGGCCTCGCGGTCCCAGTCGCGGCGCTCCAGCTCGCCCAGGCCGATCGGCAGATCGAGGTCGCGGACCAGCGCGTTGAGCCGCCGGTTGCGCCGCACCCCCTCGAGGTTCTCGCGCAGGCCGTCGCCGGCCTTGCCGCGGACGGCGTCCGCGTGGCCCAGCAGGTTGTCGAGGCCGTCGTACTCGCTCAGCCACTTCGCCGCCGTCTTGGGCCCCACCCCGGGGATGCCGGGCAGGTTGTCGGAGCTCTCCCCCACCAGGGCCGCGAGCTCGGGGTAGCGGGCCGGGGGCACGAGGTACTTCTCCTCGACCGCAGCCGGCGTCATGCGTGCCAGGTCGGAGACGCCCTTGCGGGGGTAGAGCACCGTCGTCGAGGCGTCCACGAGCTGGAGCGCGTCGCGGTCGCCCGTGCAGATCAGGGTCTCCCAGTCGGCGGCTTGGGCGTGGGCGCTGAGGGTGCCGATGATGTCGTCGGCCTCGTAGCCGTCCACCTCGACGTGCACGATCCGCAGCGCGTCCAGCACCTCCTTGACCAGCGCCACCTGCCCCTTGAACGGCTCCGGGGACGCCGACCGGTTCGCCTTGTACTCGGCGTACGCCTCGCTGCGGAACGTCTGGCGCGACACGTCGAAGGCCACCGCGAGGTGGGTCGGCTGCTCGTCGCGCAGCACATTGATGAGCATGGACGTGAACCCGAACACCGCGTTGGTGTGCTGGCCGGTCTTCGTCGCGAAGTTCTCAAACGGCAGGGCGAAGAACGCCCGATACGCCACCGAGTGGCCGTCGATCAGCAGCAGGCGGGGGCGTCCGGACGCCGCCGGCGCGGTCGGGTTCGTGGTCACGAGGCGAGCCTAGCGGCCCGGTCCGACAGGTCACCGAAGCCGGCCCCACCGGGCCGTGCGGCCCGCCCAGAGCCGGTGCGCCGGCTCAGCAACCGAACGCGGGACGGCCCCGCCCGCGCGTTGCGCGGGACGGGGCCGTGGTGGATCGATCAGAACTGCTCGCGCTTGTCCTGCGCCTCGGACTTGGTCTCCTCGACCGCACCCTGGGCGTCCGACTTGACCGAGTCCGCGGACGACTGGGCCTGCGCCGTCACCTGGTCCTTGGCCTGCTCGGCGTCGTGCTTGACCTGCTCGCCGGCGTCCTGGGCGACCGCCTTGACGCTGTCTGCGGCCTCCTGGGCGACGGGCTGCAGGTGGTCACGGGCCTCCTCAGCAAGCTGCTTGGCCTGCTCGACGGCCGGCTCCGCGGCGTCCTTGAGCTGCAAAGCGGCATCCTTCTCGGCCCGCGAGGCCGGGATCAGGCCGCCGACGAGGGCGCCCAGACCGAACGCGATCAGGCCCGCAGCGAGCGGGTTGCCCTGGGTGCGCTGCCGGAGCTGACGCGGAGCGTCCTGCACGGCCTGGGACGCCTGATCGCGGACGTCCGCCAGCTGGTGGCCGACGTCACCGGCCGTCCCCTCGTCCCACGGATCGTTCGGATCGCCGAACACGCGCGCCTTCAGGCCGGCCGCCTTGTCCTTGACCCGGTCGACCTGCTCGCGGGCAATGTTGGACGGCTTGGTGGAATCGCCGAGGGCGTTGACGTTCTCGCTGAGCTCAGCGCGGGTGCGCTCGATCTCGCGACGGATTTCCTCGGGTGACTGCTGGCTCATCGGTTCTTCTCCTCGTTGCCTGCGGCGGCGTTGGGAATCTTCTGCAGGGTTTCGGTGGTCTTCGGCAGACCCTTGATCTTGTTCAGCTCGGAACGGCCGAGGGCGGCGAGGACGCCGGCCACCACCAGCCAGAGGACGGTGACGATCAGGCCACTCCAGCCGAGCGCGGGATCCGCGGCGGAGCCGATGCCCACCGCGATGGCCCACCACAGGCACAGCGTGAGGGCGATGAGGGCCAGCAGGCCGAAGACGCCGGCGCCGACCAGCATGCCCACGCCCTTGCCGGCGCGGGAAGCGGACTGGGAGACCTCGGCCTTCGCCAGCTCGACCTCCTGCCGGATCAGCGTGGAGGCATTGTCGAGCACGTCGGAGGCAATCTCGCCGAGCGAGCGGTCCTCCGAACGGTACCGGTCGTAGCTGGCGTCGGCCTCAACCTCGTCGGTGGTGCGCGCCTCGTGCGCACCCCCGACGTGCGTGGACGCCGCGCGCGGTGCGTTGGCGCCCGGCGGGGTGCCGAGCGGCACCTCGTCCGGGAGCGGTTCGCCGCCGAGACGACGATTCGGATCGTACGGATCGGACGTCATCGGCCCTCGCCCCACTCGGCGGCGCGACGGGCGTCCGTGACGACGTCCTCGCTCAGATCACCGGGAACGCCGGCGTCGGTGACGAAGCCCTGGTTCAGCTCGGCGGCGCGCGCCTGCTCGTGCTCCAGGCCGACCGTCTCACGGTAGCCACCCACGGCGGGGGCGTAGTAGCCGGTGCGCTGCGTGCCCGTCAGCGAACGGCGCTGCTCCTCGTCCGACTTCGCGCCCTGCAGGCCGCGGAACACGCGGGCGGCCACGAGGCCGGCGCCGGCCGAGATGGCCAGGAACGTCCACGGATTGCGGGACGCGTAACGCCGCACGGAGGTGAGGACGTCGTCGGGGCTCTGCTGCTCGAGCCACTGCGCGGCCTGGTGGCCGTACTGCTCGGCTCGCTGCACGAGGTCGACCATCGGGCCCGACTCGTTGGTGCCCTGCGCCATCGACTGCAGCTCGTCGCTCAAGGAGCGCACGAGGGACGCGATCTGGCCCTGCGCGTTGCCGGCCTGCGTGCGGAGCTCAGCGGTGCCCTCGTCGATCAGGCGACGGCTCTGGTGCTTGGCCTCGTCGATCACGTGGGCGGCCTGCTCCTTGGCCGAGTCGACGACGTCGGAGCCGGCCGCGAGAGCCGTGTCCTTCACCGCTCCCGCTTCGGCCTTCGCGTGGTCGGCGACGTCCTGGGCGCGATCCTTGGTGTGGTCGGCGAGGTCGCGGGCCTCGTCACGGGCCTGCTCGCTCTTGGGCTTCTCGCCGACCGGCTGCACCGGGACGACGGTCTCCGTGACCTCCACGCCGTGGTCGTACGGCCGGTCCCCGAGGGGCTCGGCAAAGCCGGCATCGCCAACGTTCTCGTCGATGAACTCAGGCCTGTGCTCGACCCGGCCTGCGTCGGTGGGGTCGTCCGGATACGCCATGGTTTCCTCCTACTTGCGTTGACGGCGCGGCGCACGTCTCGTGCACCGCTCCTTGTCAGGCTATGGATCCACCCCTTGGGCACAAACCACCCCAAAGGGTGGCGACTCCCACTCCGGCGCGGGCGCACAAGGCTCGGGGCGTCCGGGAATGCACCCGATGCGGCCACCGCATCGAGACGGCGGACACCGGGCGGCCCAGAGCCCTCATGATGGGGCGCATGACTGACACGGACGCCGTCCGCCGCGCTCTCGCGGCCACCGACGGGCTGGACGCCCGCATGGGGTTCGAACTGGTGGAGGTCTCGGCCGAGCGCGCCGTCGGCCGGACGCCGGTGGTCGGCAACACCCAGCCGTTCGGGCTCTGGCACGGGGGTGCCTCCTGCGTGCTGGCCGAGTCGCTGGCCTCGCTCGCCGCGGTCGTCGCCGCCGGCGAGGGCGGCCAGGCCTACGGCGTCGACCTCAACGCCACCCACCACGCGCCGGCGCGTTCGGGCTGGGTGACCGGCGTCGCCACCGCGCTGCGCATCGGCACGACGCTCGGCACCTGGGAAGTCGCGCTCACCACCGACGACGGCACCCGCATCTGCACGGCGCGAGTCACCTGCGCGCTCCGGCGCGCCAAGCAACTCCCCCGGGTGGGTACGCAGCCACCGGCCGCCGCGGGCTGCGGCCCGCGGGCGGGTCACTCCTCGGACGCGCGCGCCTTCTTGGCGGTGGGCTTGCCACCAGATTTGCGGTGATCGATGACGCCCTCGGCGACCTCGCGCATCGGCTTGCGCAGATCCATGGCCGTCTTCTGGATCCAGCGGAACGCCTCGGCCTCGGACAGACCCAGCCCCTCCTGCAGGATGCCCTTGGCCTGGTCGACCGCCTTGCGGGTCGCGAGGCGCTCCTCCAGATCGGCCACCTCGTCGTCGAGGGACCGGATCTCGGCGAAGCGGGCCATCGCCAGCTCGATGGCCGGCACCACGTCGGAGGCGTCGAAGGGCTTCACCACGTAGGCCATCGCGCCGGCGTCCCGCGCCCGGTCGATCAGCTCACGCTGGCTGAACGCCGTCAGCATCACCACGGGGGCGATGCGGTCCTCGGCGATCTGGGTCGCCGCGGTGATGCCGTCCATCTTGGGCATCTTCACATCCATCACGACCAGGTCCGGCTCCAGATCGCGAGCCAGCTTGAGGGCCTCTTCGCCATCCCCTGCCTCCGCGACGACCTCGTAGCCCTCAGCGGTCAACAGCTCGACCAGATCGAGGCGAATCAGCGCCTCGTCCTCGGCCACCAACACGCGCGGCAGCTTGGGGGGGGTCGTCTTGTCACTCACCGGTGTCTCCACTTTCTTCTTCATTGACCCGGGGCAGCTGCCCCGCCCACAGAGTACGCGCCCACCGAAGTGGGGGTGTCACCTCGGATGTGGCAGGATGGGTCGGGCACCTGCCGGGGTGGCGGAATGGTATACGCGGACGGCTCAAACCCGTCTGGGCGTCAAGCCCGTAGGGGTTCGAATCCCCTTCCCGGTACGCAGCCCGTCAGGGGATTTCGGCCACGCGCACGGAGTTCGTCTTGCCCGCCGAATGCTTCGGGTTGCCGGCGACGATGACCACCTTGTCGCCCGACTCCACCATCTGCTGACCCACGAGGCCGTTGATGACGGCGTCCACCATCGCATCCACCGAGAAGAACTCGGGGGTCGTGAAGGACTTGATGCCCCACGCGAGCGTCATGCGCTGCGCCACCTCGACGTACGGGCTGAACGCGCACACCTGGATCGGCGAGCGCAGACGCGTGAGGCGCATGGCAGTGTCGCCCGTCTTGGTGAACGCCACGAGGTACTTGGCGCCGACGCGCTCGGCCACCTCGAGGGCCGCCTTCGCGATGATGCCGCTCGTGGTGTGCGGAGCCCACGCGATGCCGGCGATGCGATCCAGGCCGATCGACTCCGTCTTGCGGATGATGCGGGCCATGGTGTCGACGGCCTCGATGGGCCAGGCGCCCATCGCGGTCTCGCCGGACAGCATGACCGCGTCGGCCCCGTCCAGGATCGCGTTGGCCACATCGGACGCCTCGGCGCGCGTCGGGCGGGGCGCGCTGATCATCGACTCCAGCATCTGGGTCGCGACGATCACCGGCTTGGCCGCCATGCGGGCCGTCTGGATGATGCGCTTCTGCACGATCGGCACCGCCTCGAGCGGCAGCTCGACGCCGAGGTCGCCGCGGGCGACCATGATCGCGTCGAAGGCCACCACGATGTCCTCGATCGAGGCCAACGCCTGCGGCTTCTCGATCTTGGCGATGACGGGGATGCGCGTGCCGAACTCGTCCATGATGGCGTGCACGTCGTCGATGTCGCTGGCCGACCGGACGAAGGACAGCGCCACCATGTCGACGCCATGCTCCAGCGCCCAGCGCAGGTCGGCGGCATCCTTCTCGCTCAGGGCGGGCACCGAGACGGCGACGCCCGGCAGGTTGATGCCCTTGTTGTTGCTCACCTGTCCGCCGACGACGACCTCGGTCACGACATCGGTGTCGGTGACCTCGAGGGCGCGCAATTCGATGGCTCCGTCATTGATGAGGATCTGGTCGCCGGGACGAACGTCGTGCGTGAGGGTCTTCAGGGTGGTGCTGGCGCGCTCGGCGGTGCCGGGCACGTCGTCGATCGTGATCGTGAAGCGGTCGCCGACGGACAGGGTCTCGCTGCCGTTGGTGAACCGGCCGAGGCGGATCTTGGGGCCCTGCAGGTCGGCGAAGACGCCGATCGGACGGCCGGCCTGCTCGCCGGCCTGGCGCACGGCGTTGAGGCGCCGGAGGTGGTCATCGTGGTCGCCATGGCTCATGTTGAGACGAGCCACGTTCATGCCCGCGTCCACGAGCTCGTTCACGCGTTCCAGGGTGTCGGTCGAGGGACCGAGCGTGCAGACAATTTTCGCGCGTCGGTTGGGAAGTCCATCGTTCTTCAGCTTGGCCACGTCGCCACCTTATCGCCCGACCTTGCGGTTTCGTTACCTCCATCGACCGGTTGCCATGGGAAAGCGGCGTCCCTTTTTCCGGGCGTCCCCGCGCGGGCGACCCGGCTTCGGCTAGGCCGCCGCCACGATCTCCAGCGCACGAGCGAGGTCATCGGGGAGGGGCGAGGTGTACGTGGCCCACTCCCCCGTCCCGGGGTGCACGAACGACAACTCAACCGCGTGCAACCACTGCCGCTCCAGGCCGAGCCGCGCGGCCAGCACGGGATCGCCCCCGTACAGCGGGTCGCCGACGCAGGGGTGTTTGATCGCCGCCATGTGGACGCGGATCTGGTGGGTCCGGCCCGTCTCGAGGTGCACCTGCAGCAGCGTCGCCGCCCGGAACGCCTCCAGCGTCTCGTAGTGGGTCACGCTGTGGCGGCCGCCGTCGATGATCGCCATCTTCCAGTCGTGGCCGGGGTGCCGCGCGATGGGGGCGTCGATCGTGCCGGTGAACGGGTCGGGATGGCCCTGCACGAGCGTGTGGTAGATCTTCTCGACCTCCCGGTCGCGGAAGGCCCGCTTCAGCGCCGTGTACGCCGGCTCGCTCTTGGCGACCACCATCAGGCCGGACGTCCCCACGTCGAGCCGCTGCACGATGCCGCGGCGCTCGGCCGCGCCCGACGTCGAGATGCGGAACCCGGCGGCGGCCAGGTGCGACACCACGTCGGGGCCGTCCCAGCCCAGGGAGGGGTGGGCGGCCACGCCGGCTGGCTTGTCCACCACCACGATGTCCGCGTCGTCATGCACGATCCGGATGCCCTCCACCTCGCGCGGCACCACCACGGCCTCGCGCGGGGCTGGGATCTCCAGCTCCAGCAGGTCGCCGGCCGCAACGCGGGTCGACTTGCCCACGACCTCCCCGTTCAGGAGCACCAGGGAATCGGTGATCAGCTCGGCGACCCTGCTGCGGCTCAGGCCGGTCATCCGGGCGGCCGCGGCGTCCACCCGTTCCCCCGCCAGGCCGTCGGGCACGAGGTGGACGCTCACGCGCCCCCCTCCGGGGACATGGAACCGGCGGACGCCTCGTCCCGGGCGATCTGCCCCGCCATGTCGACGCCGGTGATGAGCGTGAGCCACACGATGGCCACGGCCGCGAACGTGATGCACATGTCGGCCACGTTGAAGATCGCGAAGTTCGGCAGCTGCAGGAAGTCGACGACGTGTCCGTGGGCGAAGCCGGGTGGCCGGACGAGTCTGTCGGTCAGGTTTCCGAGGATGCCGGCAAGCAGCAGGCCGAACGCGATCGCCCAGCCGCGGTGCCGCGTCCGGGGCAACAGCCAGCCGAGCACGAAACACAGCGCGACCGCCGAGATGGCCGTCAGCACGACGGTGAAGTTCTCCCCCATGCTGAAGGCGGCGCCGGGGTTGAAGATCAACTGCAGCCGCAGCAGGCCGCCCAACAGGACCGGAGGGTTCTGCGGGTCGAGGTGCGTGATGGCGAGGTACTTGGTGAGCTGATCCACACCGTAACCGAGCAAGCCGATCGTCAGCGCCAGCACCCACACGGCGCGACGTGTGACGACCCCGCGGCCTTCCCGTGCGTCGCTTATCGCCGCTCCTCCCGCTGCTTGCAACTCACGCACATCGTGGCGCGCGGGAACACCATCAGGCGATCCTTGCCGATGGGGTTGCCGCACGACTCACACACGCCGTACTGGCCGCTGTCGAACAGCCGCAGGGCGGTCTGGGCCTGCTCCAGCAGGTCGCGGGCGTTCTGGGCGAGCGACATCTCCTGATCGCGCTCGAAGTTCGAGGAGCCCACGTCGGCGGGATCGCGACCCGCGCCCTCGGTGCCCTCGTCGAAGAGCCGCTCGAGCCCGCGCGCGCTCTGGGCGAGAGCCCGCTCCATGCGCTGAACGTCGAACTCCAGGTCCTCCCTGACCTCGGCGAGCTCGTCGGCGGTCCAGGGCTCCTCGCCGTCGGCCACGGGCACCACGGGCCGCTGGCCCTCGGCAGTGTCGGTCATGGATCATCTCCCCCTTTCACGTGGGCTGCGGGCAGAGAGTACCACCGCCGGACCGCCGGCGAAGGGGCCGAGCCGTACAACGCCCGCCGCGCCCCTCACCACGGGGTTTGTGTCGTCACTCGCCCTTGGCGAGCAGCGCGTCCAGGCGCGGGGTCGCGGATTGTCCCCGAGAGCCGTCGGCGAGCAGTTCGGGCACGTCGTCGGGCTGGATGCGGCCCTGGCTGATCGCCTCGATGTGCCGCTGCAGCGAGCCCACGAACGACTCCCGGAACCGGTTCTCGAAGTCGCGCAGGTGATCGACGCGTGCGCTGAGTTCGTCGCGCTCCGACTCCAGCGTCGCGAACAGCTCCTGGCGGCGCGACGTCGTGTCGGCGTCCACCTGGGCGGCGCGCTCGCTCGCGTCCGTGGCGAGGGAATCGGCCAGCGAACGGGCATCGGTCTCGATGCGCTCGGCACGCTCGGTGGCCTCGGCCACCAGCGCCCGGGAGCGCTCGTCCGCGTCCGTCGTCACCCGGTCGGCGTTCGTCTGCGCCGTGGTGGTGACCTGCTCGGCGTTCGTCTGCGCCGCGGTGGTGACCTGCTCGGCGGACCTCTGCGCCTCGCTCGTGAGCCGCTCGGCCTCGGCGCGCGCCTCGGCGACGAGGCTCTCGGCCTGCTCGGTCGACATCTGCAACAGTCGCGCGACGGCGGGGGACGCCTCGGCTGCGGTGCGGACGACGATGGCCTCCGGCCCGGTGCCGACGCTTGCCGTCGTCGTGGCCGCCTCGGCCCGCAGGCGCTCCACCTCGGCGCGCAGCTCCTGCAGCTCGGCGTCCACGGCCGCCCGGGGCTCGCCAGCGACCGTGCCCTGGCGGGCGGCGTCCAGCTCGCGCTGCAGCTCGGCCAGTTCGGCGTTGAGTCGCTCGATCTGCGCATCCCGCTCAGCCAGGACGCCGGCGTCCGGCCCCTCGGCCGGCGCGACACCCTCCGAGGCCTCGCCCGGGGCGCCCGACTTCAGGGCGGAGACCTGCTGGGTCAGGGTCGCGTTCTCGTCGGCGAGCTCGGCGAGCGTCGTCTCGACGCGGTCGACGAAGGCGTCGACCTCCTCGTGCCGGTAGCCTCCGCGCTTGGCCAAGTGGAAGCGCGTCTCGCGCACCTGTTCGACGGTCAGGGTCATCTGTAACACCTCACGTGCTGGGGGACTGGACCGGACCCACTCCGGGGGAGATCAGCCTAGTGCAGAGTCCGCCTCCAAGCTGGCGCTGACCGATTGGGCTGGGGCCCGCCTCGCCGCGTCTGCTCCGCGCGAAGCGTGGGTCAGCTCTGGTTGAAGAAACCTCCGGCGATGCGCTCCTTGTCCTCCGCAGCGACCTCGACGCCCGCCGGGGAGAGCAGGAACACCTTGCTGGTGACCCGCTCGATGGTGCCGCGCAGGCCGAAGATGAGGCCGGCCGCGAAGTCGACCAGGCGCTTGGCGTCGGCGTCCTCCATGTCTGAGAGGTTCATGATGACCGGCGTGCCATCGCGGAAGTGCTCCCCGATGGTCCGCGCCTCGTTGTAGGTGCGCGGGTGCACGGTGACGATGCGGCTGAGGTCGGCGGTCGCCTTGACCGGCGCCGGACGGCGGGTCTCGAGGGCAGTGACGCTGGCGTCGCCGCGCACGGGCTCGAGGGCGCGCTCGTGGTCCCGATCCCGATCCCGATCCCGATCGTGATCGCGCTCCCGCTCCCGGTCGCGGTCGGAGTCGTACGCCACCGCGGCGGTGCGTTCGTCATCGCGCTCGTCATCGGGGTACGGGGAATCCGACATCAGGCCGAGCCAGACGGCGGCCTTCTTGAATCCATCGGCCATGGGGTTCCTCCCGTTCGTGAACGTGAAAACTCTAGCTGGCCGCGACGGCGGCACCGGGGGCGGCGCGCCCGTCGGATGCCAGTCCACGCCGGGGGGTCGCAAGCCAGATGACGCCGATCTGGCGCCCCGCGCCGTGGTCGCGCCGGTGGCTGTGCAGGTCGCGCGACTCGAGGGTGCAGGGATCGAGCCGGGTGACGGTGACACCGGCATCGTTCAGCTGGCGGACGGCACCCGCGCCGAGATCGATGCCGGCGGTGCCCCAACGGGTCGTCGTGGCGGGCACGTCCAGCCGCGCGGCTGCGTCCGCGGCCATGGCTTCCGGCACCTCGTAGCAGGCCCCGCAGACGTGAGGGCCGATCCAGCCGAGCAGCGGGGCGGGGGTCATCGACCGCAGCCGCGCGACCGTCTCGCCGATGACGCCCGCCAACAGCCCGGCGCGGCCCGCGTGGACGGCCGCCACGATGGACGCGTCCTCGGCGGCCAGCAGGATCGGCAGGCAGTCGGCGACCCGGACGGCCACCCCGAGGCCCTTCTGCGTGGTGAACACGGCGTCCGCCTCGCGAGCGAGATCCACCAGGCCGCGGGTCCCGGGCGGGGCGTCCGCCTCGGCGACCGCCGTGCCGTGCACCTGGTGGACCACGGCGATCGGGACGCCGAGGGCGTCCGACAGCTCCGCGAACGCGGCCGCGCGGGCTTCGGCGTCCTGCCGATCGCCCAGATCGAGGGCCGCCGACGTGAACGCGACCCCGATGCCGAGGGCACCGGGGTCGCTGCGATGATGAAACACGGCGTTACTTCAAGAAATCGGGCACGTCCAGCTCGTCGTCGCCCGGATCGGGGCGACGCATCGGCGCCCGCTGCGTCTGCGGCACCGACTGCTCCGGCTGCCCACCCTGCGACGAGGCCGGCTGCTGCCCGCCCTGCGGCGAACCACCCTGCTGCGCGTCACGGCTCTGCGAGCCGCCCTGCTGGGCCGACTGCTGGCCGCCCGAGGGCTGCGGACGTCCGGCGGGCTGCGGCGCCGGACGCTGCTGGGCGCGCAGATCGGGCTGGCGGGTCACCCCGGGCTGGCGACGCGGCGGCGTGCCACCGTCGAAGCCGGCCGCGATGACCGTCACGCGCACCTCGTCGCCGAGGGCGTCGTCGATGACGGTACCGAAGATGATGTTCGCGTCCTCGTGCGCCGACTCCTCGATGAGGTTCGCCGCGGCCGAGACCTCGAACAGGCCCAGGTCGGAACCACCGGCGATCGAGAGCAGGACGCCGTGCGCACCGTCGATGGACGCCTCGAGCAGGGGGCTCGACACGGCCATCTCGGCGGCGGCGCGGGCGCGGTCCTCGCCGCGGGCCGATCCGATGCCCATCAGCGCGGAGCCCGCGTTGCTCATGACGGCCTTCACGTCGGCGAAGTCGAGGTTGATCAAGCCGGGCGTCGTGATGAGATCGGTGATGCCGGAGACGCCCTGCATGAGCACCTGGTCGGCCTGCTTGAAGGCGTCCAGGATCGCGACCTGATGGTCGGTCATCTCGAGCAGCTTGTCGTTGGGGATGACGATGAGGGTGTCGACCTCATCCCGCAGGTTCGTGATGCCGCTCTCGGCCTGCGTCGCGCGACGCTTGCCCTCGAAGCTGAACGGCCGCGTGACGACACCGATGGTCAGCGCGCCCAGCGAGCGGGCGATGCGCGCGACGACCGGGGCCGCGCCCGTGCCCGTGCCGCCGCCCTCGCCTGCGGTGACGAAGACCATGTCGGCGCCCTTGAGGACCTCTTCGATGTCCTCGGCGTGATCGTCGGCCGCCTGGCGCCCCTTGTCGGGATCGGCACCGGCGCCGAGCCCTCGGGTGAGCTCGCGACCGATGTCGAGCTTCACGTCGGCGTCGCTCATGAGCAGCGCCTGGGCGTCGGTGTTCACGGCGATGAACTCGACGCCTCGGAGCCCGGCCTCAATCATGCGGTTGACGGCGTTGACGCCACCGCCCCCGACGCCCACGACCTTGATCACTGCCAGGTAGTTCTGGGATGCACTCACCACGGGGTTTGCTCGTTCCTCGATCCGGATTTTTCAGGTTCTGCGCCCCTCGGCTTCGGCTGGTCGCGGGGAAGGCGTCGAGTCGAGCGGACCCTCACAGGTTAGTGAGCCCGGACAACGCGAGTCCATCAGCCCCACCCCGCCCGGCGCGCCCCTCAACCCGGGGTTGAGAGTTGGCTGAGGGTTGGTTGGCGACCGGGTCGCGCCGCGCCCGCGTCCGGGCCCCGACGGCGGCGGACACTCGCCGTGACACCGCTCGCGGCGGCCTGAAGTGTCCGCTCAGCGGGTCGTCGGGTGGCTCGGCGCGGAGACGTCGTAGACCCGCGCCTGCATGGCCAGCAGCGGCACGATGACCTGCGCCTTGAGCTCGGAATTCTCGGGGCCACCCCAGACGATCCGTCGGCCATCACGCAGCGAGATCGCGATCGAGTCGAGGGTGTCGCCGCTGATCGCGGACGCCTCGGCGCGCACCTGCTCGGGCAGCGCCGCGGCGACGTGGCTGTAGGCGGCGAGCAGCGTCTCGTCCCCCACGCTGCCGCGCGCCAGCAGGACGCCCTCGGGCGCAGTCCGGCTGCTGTGGAACGCCGTGCCCGTGTCGTCGACGAAGACGAAGTTGCGCCCGATCTCCAACGCGATGACCGGGGTCCGCTCGGTGACGGCGATCCGGACGGTGTGCGGATAGCGGGCCGAGACGGCCACGTCGGCCACCGGCGGCATCGCGCGCACCCGCTCGGCGATCGCGTCGGTGTCTACGCGGGCCAGCGGCCCGCCCACCGGCACCTGCGCCGCCGCCACGACATCGTCGTGGGTGAGGACGACCAGCCCCTCGGTGACGACCTCGTCGGTGGAGAACACGCTCGACCAACCCATCAGCCACGCGCCGCCGCCGACCAACGCCACGAAGCCCAGCACGATGCCGGCGACGGTGAGCCGGCGCCGCAGGCGGGCGCGCGCCCGGCGCCGCCGGGCACCGGTGACGTCGACCAGCGGTTCGGGTCGGGATTCTGCCAGCCTCGTCACGTCGACTCCCCCAGCCGGGCCAGCAGGAGCGGCCCGAGCGTCGTGATGTCGCCGGCGCCCAGGGTGAGGACGAGATCGCCTCGCCGGACGAGCCCGGCGAGCGCGGTGGCGGCGTCGGACAGCTCAGGCACCAGCAGGGTCGCGGTATTCGCGGCGATTCGATCGGCCACGAGATCGGCGGTGACCCCGGGGAAGTCCTCGGCATCCTCGCGCGCCGGGTAGATGCCGCACACCACGACGAGATCGGCGGCACCGAGCGCGTCGGCGAAATCGGCGGCGAAGTCGCGCGTGCGGCTGAACAGGTGCGGTTGGAAGACCGCCACCAGCCGCCCACCGGGCTCGACGCGGGCGCGCGCCGCCGCCAGCGCCGCAGCCACCTCGGTCGGATGGTGGGCGTAGTCGTCGAACACGCGGACGCCAGCGCTGCTGCCCTTGTACTCGAAGCGCCGGTGCGTGCCGGCGAAGGTCCCCAGCGCCGCGCGCAGCGCCGCCCCCTCATGGCCCAGGGCGCGACCGACGGCGTAGGCCGCTGCCGCGTTGTGCAGGTTGTGGCGTCCCGGCACGGCGAGGTCGAGGATTCCGTCGTCGCCGTCGGCGATCAACCTGGCGCGGGTGAGCGTGGGCGTCAGCTCCACCTCGGTGAGCCGGACGCCGGCGTCCGCTGCCTCGCCGACGGTCACCACCGCCTTGCCCCGGGACGTCAGCTCGGCGGTGAGGGCGGGGGTGTGCGGGTCGTCGGCGTTCAGGATGACGGTGGCGACGCCTTCCGCCCCGGCCATCTCGACGAAGCCGGCGGCATAGCGCTCCGGGGTGCCCCAGTTGTCGAGGTGGTCGGCCTCGATGTTGGTGACGACGACGATCTCGGCCGGGTACTGGAGGAACGAGCCGTCGGACTCGTCGGCCTCGACCACGAAGGCGTCGCCGGTGCCCAGCGCCGAGCTCTCCCCCGTGGCGGCCAGCGGCGAGCCGATGACGTAGCCGGGGTCGGCGCCGAGGGCGGTCAGCATCGTGGCGACCATGCCCGAGGTGCTCGTCTTGCCGTGGGTGCCGGTGACCGCCACGCCGCGACGGCCCAGCATGAGGGCGCCGAGAGCGGCCGAACGGTGCCACACGCGCAGTCCGCGGCGGTTCGCCTCGGCGAGCTCAGGGTTGGTCGGCCGGATCGCCGAGCTGACGACGACGGTCTGCGCGTCGCCGAGCTGGGCTGCGTCGTGCCCGACGAACGTACGGATGCCCAGGTCGGCCAGGTGGCGCAGGGTGGGCGAATCGTCACGGTCGGAGCCCGAGACTTCCACGCCCAACGCGTGGTACGCCGCGGCGATGCCGCTCATCCCCGCCCCGCCGATGGCGATGAAATGGACGCCGCCGGTCTCGGCGGCCGGGGTGAGGGGCACGGGTCGCAGCAGGGGCATGGTCACACCCTCCGGGCGACGTCGAGCACGATGCGGGCGAGGTCGGACGCCGCGTCCGCCGGCACCAGTCCCCGGCAGGCGTCCGCCATGGCCGTCAGGCGCGCGGGCTCGGTCAGGATGGGCAGCACCTCGGCGAGCAGCCGATCGGCGTCGAACTCGGCATTCGGCACGAGGACGCCCGCCCCGCCCTCGACGAGGAAGGTCGCGTTGCGGGCCTGCTCGCCGTTGCCGTGGGGCAGCGGCACGAACACGACCGGCAGTCCGACCGTGGCCGTCTCGACGACGGTGCCAGCGCCCGACCGGCCGACCATGAGGTCGGCGGCGGCGTAGGCCGTCTCCATGGCGTCCACGTAGCCGACGGGCCGGTAGACGGCGCCGGTGCCCGCATCGGTGATGGCGGTGTGGGCGTCGGTGAGATTCTTGGGGCCGAGCACGTGCAGGACGTCGATGCCGGCCGCCAGCAGCCGCTCGCGGGCGCCGGTCACGGCCGCGTTGATCGCGACGGCGCCCTGGGAACCGCCGCTGACAAGCAGGAGGGGCCGGTCGCCCTCGAACCCGAGGGCCGCCCGGGCCGCGGGGCGTGCGGCGGCGCGGTCGAGGTTCGTGATGGCCGCCTTGACGGGCAGCCCGACGTAGCGGGCGCCGGGCAGCGGGGTGTCCGGGAACGACGTGGCCGTCACCGCCGCGAAGCGCGCCGCGACCTTGTTGGCCAGCCCCGGCACGGCGTTCTGCTCGTGGATCACCACGGGCGAGTGGCGCAGGCGGGCGGCGAGGTACACCGGCAGCGAGACATACCCCCCGAAGCCAACCACGGCGTCGGCGTCCACCTCGTCGAGGATCGCCCGCGCCCGGCGCACGGACCCCCACAGGCGGCCGGGGACGGCGAACAGCGCCAAGGTGAGCTTCCGGGGCAGCGGAACCGGCGGGATCATCCGCAGGTCGAGGCCGGCCGCAGGGACGACGCGCCCCTCCAGCCCCTTGGGCGTGCCGACTGCGGTGAGCGTGACGCCGGGCTCGACCTCACGGAGGCGCTCTGCGGTGGCGATGAGCGGGGAGGTGTGCCCCGCCGTGCCGCCGCCGGCCAGCACGATCGAGAGCTGCGGGGTTGAGCCAGTCATGTCTTCTGCTTTCTCAGCGAGCGGGCAGCACGGCCGAGGCGCGGCGCCGGGGGGTCTTCTTGCGGGCCCGCGCGCGGCGGGCGAACCAGGCCTTGGCGTCCGGCTCGTCGCGGGCGCAGGCGATGAGGACGCCGAGCGCCATGAGGTTGGCGAGCAGGGCCGAGCCGCCGTAGGAGACGAACGGCAGCGGGACGCCGATGACGGGCAGCAGGTTGAGCACCACCATGACGTTCACCAGGGCCTGCATCATCAGCCAGCTCGTGACGCCGGCCGCGACGAGGCGACCGAAGAACGTCGAGCTGCGCAGGGCGATGCGGACCCCCGCGTACCCGAGCACCAGGAACAGCCCGAGGACGATGAGGGTGCCGACCAACCCCAGCTCCTCGCCGATGATCGCGAGCACATAGTCGGTGTGCGCCTCGGCGAGGCTGCCCCACTTCTGCCGGCTGGAACCGAGCCCGACACCCCACCAGCCGCCGGTCGCCAACCCGTAGAGGGCCTGCATGGGCTGGTGATTGATGCCGGTCGGATCGGAGCCGGGGTTGAGAAAGCCTCCGATGCGAGCGATGCGGCTCGGGTTGGCCAGCACCAGCGTCCCGAGCCCCACGGCGATGAGGACGACCAGCGTGCCGAACACGCGCATCGGGGCGCCCACGCACCACAGCACGGCCACGACGAGGCCGCCGAGCAGGATCGCCGTCCCGAGGTCGTGCTGCAGGATCACCAGGCCGATGAGCAGCAGCGAGAACGGCAGGAAGGGCACCAGGAGGTGCTTGGGCTGCTCGAGCAGCTTGCGCTTGTTGGCGAGCACCGCGGCACCCCACACCACGATCGCCAGCTTGGCGAACTCCGCCGGCTGGAGGCGCAGCATCGAGTTGGAGCCGCCCAGGTTGAGCCAGTTCTTGTTGCCACCGACGCCGTAGCCGAGCGGCGTGAACGTGAGCGCGAGCAGGATGCCGGCGACCGCGAACACCACCCAGCCGAGCGCGCGGACGCGTTCGATGGGGATCCGCGACGTGACCCACCCGGCGACGGCCGCGACGACCAGGAACACCAGGTGGCGCTTCATGAAGTAGAAGGAGTCGCCGAACTGCGTGTAGCTGAACACCGTCGAGGCCGACCAGACCATGACCGACCCCAGCGCCAGCAGCAGGCCCGCCGCGGTCGCGGCAAGGACGATGTCGGCGAGCGGGTGATTGAGCCACGCGGACGCCTGATCGGAGAACGTCGAGCGGGAGTCCTTCCGCGTCCGAGCCGCAGCGCGAGGCGGTTTGCTCGGTGTCAGGATCGCCACCCGCTCTCCCCCTCTCGTCTCGTCAGGCGTGCCCGAGCCGGCCCACCGCGTCGGTGAAGTCGCGGCCCCGGGCGTCGTACCCGGACCACATGTCCCTGCTCGCGCAACCGGGCGCGAGCAGGACGGTGTCGCCCGGCCGGGCGAGCCGCGCGGCCTCGGCCACGGCAACGTCCATCGCCCCAGTCTCCCCCGAGTCCAGGACGATCACGGGGACCTCGGGCGCGTGTCGGGCGAGGGCGTCCGCGATGACGCCGCGGTCGACGCCGAGCAGCACCGCGCCGCGCAGTTTGGGGGCGTAGGTGGTGACGAGCTCGTCGAAGGTGGTGCCCTTCGCCTGCCCGCCGGCGACCCACACGATGGAGTCGAAGGCGCGCATCGAGGACGCCGCCGCGTGCGGGTTGGTGGCCTTGGAGTCGTCGACGAAGGTGACGCCGTCGACCTCACCCACCGTTTGGATCCGGTGGTCGCCCAAGTGCAGGGAGAGCAAACCTTCCTTCACCGCCCGCGGCGACACCCCGAAGCTGCGGGCCAGCGCGGCCGCGGCGAGCGCGTTCTCGACGTTGTGGGGGGCGAGCGGACGCACGTCGATGACCTCGGCCAGCGGCATGGCGGAGTCGCGGCGCTGCTCCACGAACGCCCGGTCCACGAGCATGTCGTCCACCACGCCGAGCATCGAGACGGCCGGGGTGCCCAGGCGGAACCCGATGGCGCGGGCGCCCTCGGTCACGTCGGCCTCGGCCACCATCTGCTCCGTGGCGGGGTCGGCGTCGTTGTAGACGCACGCGTGGGTGACACGGGCGTAGATCGTGGCCTTGTCGGCCGCGTACGCCGCGTACGGGTCCTCGGCGTCGGCGTACCACTCCAGGTGATCGGCGTGCAGGTTGAGCACGGCCGCGGAGTGGAGCGCGACGGTGTGCATCCAGTGCAACTGGAAGCTCGACAGCTCCACGGCCAGCACGTCGTAGTCGATCTCGTCGAGCAGCGCCTCGATGATGGGGCGTCCGATGTTGCCCAC
The DNA here is from genome assembly GCA_030450535.1 of Propionibacteriaceae bacterium. Taxonomy (GTDB): domain Bacteria; phylum Actinomycetota; class Actinomycetes; order Propionibacteriales; family Propionibacteriaceae; genus Propioniciclava. The sequence goes on along the minus strand of JAKDIK010000004.1, from coordinate 1,703 downwards.
CGCCGACGTCCGCAGGCCGGCCGCGGACAGCATCGACTCCAGCATGGACGTGGTGGTGGTCTTGCCGTTGGTGCCGGTGACGCCCAGCCACGGGACGACCCGGTCGGGCTGCATCATGCGCCACGCCAGCTCAACCTCGCCCCAGATCGGGATGCCGCGCTCGGCCGCCTGCGCCAGCAGCGGCGCGGTCGGACGCCAGCCCGGCGAGGTGACCACCAGATGGACGCCGGCGGGCAGGCTCGCCGTCGCGCCGGCGCCGAGGGTGACCTCGACGTCGAGGCGGGCCAGCAGGTCGGCCTTCTCGACGTTGGCGGGGGTGTCGGCGGCGTCGAGCACGATGATGCGGCCCGCACCGAGCGCCATGAGGCCGTCCGCCGCGGCGAAGCCGGAGGTGCCCAGGCCCGCCACGACGACGGTCGCCTCGCGCCAGGGCGAGAGCCGGTCGGCGTCCGCGATCCAGTCCAGCGTGCTCACGGCAGACCCGCCACCCATTCCATGTAGAAGACCCCCAGCCCGGCGGCGATGAAGATGCCGCAGAAGATCCAGAACCGTACGACCACCGTCTGCTCGGCCCACCCCTTCATCTCGAAGTGGTGGTGCAGCGGGGCCATCTTGAACAGCCGCTTGCCGCCGGTGAGCTTGAAGAACCCGACCTGAAGCACGACCGACAGCGTGATGATGACGAACATGCCGCCGAGGATCACGACCAGCAGCTCGGTGCGCGTCATGATCGCCAGCCCGGCGACGGCAGCGCCGAGGGCCAGCGAGCCCGAGTCGCCCATGAAGATCTTTGCGGGTGAGGTGTTCCACCACAGGAAGCCGAAGCAGGCGCCCGCGAGGGCGAACGAGATGGCCGCGAGATCGATGGGGTCGCGGACCTGGTAGCACTGCGGTCCGGCGCTCACCAGCCGCGAGCACCACTGGTTGAACTGCCAGATGTTGAGGATCGCGTAGGCGGCGAACACCATCGTGCACAGGCCCGTGGCGAGGCCGTCCAACCCGTCGGAGAGGTTCACGCCGTTGCTGAGCGCGGCGATGATGAAGATCACCCAGACCATCCCCAGCCAGATCGGCAGGTGCAGCCAGCTGATGTCGCGCAGGAACGAGACCGCCGGGCTGGCCGGGGTGATGCCGCGCTCGTCGGGGAACTGGAAGACGGCGTAGGCGAACGCGACGCCGATGAGGCCCTGCAGGACCAGCTTGGCCGCGCTGCTGAGACCGAGGCTGCGGGCGCGGGAGATCTTGATCCAGTCGTCGAGGAGGCCGACGAAGCCCATGCCCGTGAACAGGCCGAGCAGAAGCAGCCCGGACGCCGTGGGCGGCCGCTGGTAGATCAGGTGGGCGCCGGCGTAGGCGATGAGCACCGCGAGGATGATCGCGATGCCACCCATCGTGGGGGTGCCCTTCTTCTTCAGGTGCTCCACCGGGCCGTCGTCGCGGATGTATTGGCCGTACCCCTTGTGGACGAGCACGCCGATGGCAACCCGCGTCCCGATCAGGGTGCCGAGCAGGCCGAGCACGCCCGCTGTCAGGACCATCGGCATCAGTGGGCTCCTTCCGTCTCGTCGTGCGTCCCGTCGCCCAGGGAGGCGGCGACCCGCTCGAGCGCCAGCCCGCGCGACGCCTTGACGAGCACCACGTCGGCGCCCTGCAGGGTTCCGCTCAGATGCGCCGTCAGCGCGTCGACGTCACCAAAATAGCGG
>JAKDIK010000256.1 GCA_030450535.1 Propionibacteriaceae bacterium | reverse complement strand
CGGATCTCAGGAATGACAATCACGCGTGCAGCGCATGCGCAGCACCTTGTCGACGCCCCGGGCGCTGAGCAGACCCTTCGCCACGTGCGTGTCCAGCATTTCCACCCCCACCGGCAGCGGCAGTTCACGCCGCAGCCACGGTCCCGGTACGGCTGCGTTCGTCGGCCACGGCAGCCCGCCGAGCCGGGCGCGCTGCCGCTCCCGGGCAACCAGCACCCGCTCCGCCACGACCCGGGTCGACTCCATGGCCCCGCGCGCCGCCCGCAGGTACGACTGCGTCATGGGCTTGAGGTGACAACTGATGTCGACCCGGTCGAGGATCGGACCCGACAGCCGCTCCTTGTAGCGGCGGATCGCCATCGGCGCGCACGTGCACTCGATGCCCGAACTCTCGCGCATGCCGCACGGGCAGGGGTTGGCCGCCAGCACCAGTTGGAAGCGGGCCGGATACGTCGTCTGCGCCTGCGAGCGCAGCAGCACCACCTGCCCCGACTCCAGGGGCGTCCGCAACGCCTCGAGCGCCGTCGGACGGAACTCCGGGGCCTCGTCCAGGAACAGCACCCCGTGGTGAGCGAGCGACACCGCCCCGGGCGAGGCCACCCGCGACCCACCGCCCACGAGCGCCGCCACCGACGCCGAGTGGTGCGGTGCCGAGTACGGAGCCCGGGTGACCAGCCCCGACTCCAGACCGAGGCCGCACACCGACCGGATCGCCGATACCTCCAGCGACTCGGCCTGCCCCAGCCGGGGCAACAGGCCGGGCAGCCGCTCGGCCAGCAGGGTCTTGCCGACCCCCGGCGGGCCGTGCAGATACAGGTGATGCCCGCCCGCAGCCGCCACCTCCACCGCCCAGCGCGCCTCGACCTGGCCCGCCACGTCGCCCAGGTCGGGCGTCGAGGGGGGATCCACGACGTCCGGGACGACTGCCGGCGTGGGCAGGGCCGCCACACCGCCCCTGAGGACGGCGACAAGCTCCGACAGCGTGGCCACTCCGGCCACCTTGATGCCGCTCACGAGCCGCGCCTCCGCGACCTGGGCCGCGGGCACGATCACGTGGCGGCAGCCAGCCTTCTGCGCCGCCAGCACCGATGGCAGGATGCCGCGCACCGCCCGCACGCGGCCGTCCAGTGCCAGCTCGCCGAGGATGACGCACCCCCGCAGGCGGGCGGGCGGGCTCACGTGGCCGGTCGCGGTCAGCACCGCCGCCATGATGGCCAGGTCGTAGTGGCTGCCCGACTTGGGCAACGCCGCCGGTGACAGGCTGATCGTGACGAGTTGGGACGGCCACGTGAGTCCCACGTGCGCGATCGCGGCGCGGCAGCGCTCCCGGGCCTCGTTGAGCGCCGAGTCAGGCAACCCGACGATCACCGTGCGGGGCAGGCCGGACCCCAGCGCCACTTCGACCTCGACGATCGTCCCGTCAAGTCCCACCAACCCGACCGACCGCGTGACCCCGAGCTTCACGGCTCGATCCCCCGCACGTGTTCGATGGAGGCCGTCTCGTCGCGGTGCATGACCACGCCGAAGGCGTCCACACGGAGCCCCGCCAGCGGCTGGGTCTGCTCCCGCGCCCACGCCGCGGCCAGCCGGCGCAACCGCCGCGCCTTCGCCCACGTCACCGCCTCCAGCGGGTCGCCGAAGCCACGACCCGTCCGCGTCTTGACCTCGCACACCACGGCGACCCCGGCCCGGTCGCGGGCGACCAGATCGATCTCCCCCTCGCTGCACCGCCAGTTGCGCGCCACGATCTGCCAGCCGAGGCGCTGCAGATAGGCGGCCACGTAGTCCTCACCGCGCCGTCCCAGCACCATGCGTTCGTCTCCCACGCCCCACACATTCGCCCTCGAGGGCCCAAATCCGTCAGCGACTTTTCCGGCCTGTGGACAACTCGCGGTGGCGTCTAGGCTGTGGACGTGGCTCGCCGAGATTCCCGCCGCCAGCGCGGCGGCCGAGCGGGGCGCGCGTTCACCGCCTTCATGCTCATCCTCGGCGTGCCGCTGTGTGCCTTGGGGCTCGACGCCGCAGTCACCGCCGCCGTCAGCACCGAACGGCGCAGCGTGGTGATCGAGGCGAGCCCCGGCGTCCGCGACGCCGACACCTGGGACGCCGCCTTCGCCACCGTTTTCCTCAACGGATTGGGGCTCGACATCAGTGGACAGCAGGCGCTCGCCCTGGCCCCGTCAGTGGGGCGTTACGGCCGCGTCCTGGGGCTGGAGTACGCCGAGGTCTTCGACCCCAACGAGGCGGCGGACGCCCTCGCCGAGGCCCTGATGCCCGATGAGGATTCCCCACGACCGGTGTACCTGGCCGTTGCGGCGTCCTCGATGGGTGATGTGCGAGGGCTGGAGATCATCGCGTCACTGACCCAGCGCCAGCCGGACGTTCGTGTGATGGGTTTCATCGTCAACACCGGACCGGGACCGCGCAAACGCGTCCGGGTGCGCGGCGGCGCGACCGTCCAGGCCGTGATCGACCGCAGTTGCTCGGCCTTCATCCCCGGGCGGGTCACCCTCGGGCTGCTGGAGGTGCTGAACCAGAGCGCGCAGGGCCGGCTCGACAACTCCCACGAGGTCGCCGTCGCCTACCGGGCGGGCACGACGTATCGCGGGGGCGTCGTGTTCAACCAGCTGTGCAGCCTGACGCGACCCTCGGCCGTGGACGCCCCGCCCCCGATCCCCTACACCGTATATCTCACCACGGGCGATCCCGCCGACGACCGTGTCGTGGACACCGACGGCGCCTACCGGGACTGGGTGCAGGTGCTGCCCGGGATGCAGCGCATCCGGGTGCCCGGCGCCACCCACGACAACTTCTCGTTTCGCCCCGACCTGTTCAACCCGCTGTTCGCGAACGAGATCATGCCCCGCATCCGCGCCCAACAGATCGTGCGATCCCCGGCCACGCGGCCGAACGGCCTGGGCGCCCAGCACCCGGTCTGAGGGGACGACCCGCGCGGCGGACGCCGTGAAATACTGGGCCCTCCCAATGCGCCGAGGAGACCCCGGATGAGCCTCGATCCGTCCAGCGTGACCAGGGCGGTCGCCCCGCGTCTCGCTGCCCGAATCGGCCGGCGGGCCTCGGTGCTGGTGCAGGCACCCGCGGAGTTCTGGCCCCTCCCACTCGCCTTGGCGGCGCTCACGCTGGCCTCGGACGGCCGCCCCGTGCGCCGCCTGGACCTGCGCTCCGAGGCCGGAGACCTCACGGAGGCCCTCGCCGCCGACGAGCCCCTGCTCATCGAGGCCGCCGGTCCCGACGCCGGCGACCAGCTGACCGCGCTGGCCCGCGCCACCGAGACGCGATTGCTGCACGCGTCCTGCCTCACCGTTCGCGAGTCCGACGACCGCCCCGGCGCGGCCGAGTTGGCCCAGTTCGACCTGGTGCTCGATCACCGCGATCTCACCCTGTCGACCGACGAGGTTCGCGGCGCAGCCGCGGACCCCGACCCTCAATCGCTGCACGACCTGCTCGCCGAGACCGGCGGCGTCCCCGAGCTCGTGTACGCGGCGCTCACCTCCAACGACGGCGAGGGCGGCCGCGGGATCGCGGCGGGCTGGGCCGAGCGCGTCGACGTCACCGTGATCGCCGACCCACTCTTGGCGCTGCACGTGTGGTGCGGCCGGCTGCACGAGGAGACCGTCGCCGCGCTGGCCGGCACCATCTTCGGCCGGGCGATCCCCCTCGAGGCGGTGCGCCGGGCCCGATCTGCCTCGGTGGTCACGCGCGTGCCCGGGCACGACCCATCGATTCCGGACGCCCTCGCCGCGGCCCTGCGGGCGGCGCTGGGCGCCCACGGTGGGCGTGTTCCCGGCCGCAAGTCGCTGGTGACCGCCGTCACCTCCACCGCGATCGAGGCACTCGAGGCCGTCCGGCTGCTCACCCGGCTCGGGGACTGGGCGGCGCTCGACCGCGTGCTCGGGGCGGGGCTTCACCTGCTCGTCCATCTGGCGCCCGCCCAGCGGGCCCGGTACGCCCGGCGCTGGCCGTCCCCCGTGCCCGAACGCCTGACGCACCTGGCGGCGGCGCGGCGCCTCGTCGACCCCCAGGAGCCCAAGCCGTCCACCCCCGGCGTCCTGACGCCCTGGCATGATCTCGGGCGGCTGTACGTGGCCGAGCGCCTCGAGCGCGGCTCCATCGCCGACGACGTGCGGGAGCGGCTGACCACCGTCGTCGTCCCGGGGCGACCCTGGACGCACGCGGAGGCGCACGAAACCCTCACCACGACCGCCGGCTCGGAG
>JAKDIK010000255.1 GCA_030450535.1 Propionibacteriaceae bacterium | reverse complement strand
ACACCCGCTACCACACCCCCATGCGCACCTGAGCCGTGAGCCCAGACCTCAGCGACGCGACCCCACTGGTGGGGTTGACCCCGTCTGGTGGACATCCTGACTTGGGGTTGGCCCCGTCAGCGGACCCCTCAACGACGCGACCCCACAGCCGTGGCCGGGCAACCGTGACGTTCGCTCAAACGCAAACCAGCCACTCGACGCACCCACCCCCTGGCTTTCGACCACCGACTGTCGCGTTCCCGTCGGTTCGATACGCCGGATCGGGAATCGCCCGGAGCCGCGTCCGCGGGGTGCGCAGCGCAAGCGAGGCGGACAACGCGGACAGCGCGGACACTCCGGACAGCGAGGGGTGCGGACAGCGCGGACACTCCGGACAGCGAGGGGTGCGGACAGCGCGGGCGCGGACAGCGCGGGCGCGGACAGCGCGGGTGAGGACAGCGCGGGCGCGGACAGCGCGGGCGCGGACGCTGGGCTGTCCGCGGGGCAGGGCCGATGGATCAGCTACTCAGCGTCCAGCACATCCCGGAATCCAAGCAACGGCCCGAACAGCTCAGGCGCGAGCTCGGTCTGCGTGAGCAGGATCGTGATGACGCCCGTCGTGGGGTCGACGGAGAAGTCCGTCCCGAGCCCGCCCGACCAGCCGAAGCGGCCCTGGTGGACGCCCGAGGTGTCCACGCCGACGCCGTATCCCCAGCCGTTGCCGTTCCAGAAGTCCCCGCCGAACGACTCGGGACCCTTGGCGAGCAGCGGCACCTGATCGGAGTGCAGCGCCGCCACCGACACCGGGGTGAGGAAGGCCTCGGCGCCGACGGCGCCGTCGTCGCGAAGCATCCGGGCGAACCGCAGATAGTCCGCGGCGGTCGAGACCAACTCGCCGTGGGCGACGTCGAACCCCGGTTCGGCCGCGTGGAAGCCGCCCCCGGCTGGCTCGACTTCGACCAGACCGTCCCCGGTGCGGCGGTGGACGGCGGGCAGGCGGCCGGGCGTGGGCGTCCAGAAACCGGTGTCCACCATGCCGAGCGGCTCGAAGACGTCGTCGGCGAGATGCTCACCGAGCCGACGCCCGACGAGGCGGCTGAGCAGGATCCCGAGCAGCATGAAGCCGTGGTGATAGCGCCACCCCTCCCCGGGCTGGTGCGCGAGTGGCAGCGTGGCGAGGCGGGCGAGCCAGTCGGAGGCGTCGGCGTCCACCGGCTCCGGCCCGGCCGCCACGCCAGCGTCCGCCTGGGCGCGCGCGTAGGGCGAGTCGGTGGCGTCCATGCCGTGCCCGGCGGTGAGGGTGAGCAGGTCGCGGACGGTGATGGCCCGCGTGGCGGCAATCGTGTCGTCGATGTCGGCGGTGGGCGTGCGCAGAACCCGCGGGGTTGCGAGCTCGGGCAGCCAGGCGCCGATTGGGTCGGTCAGCAGCAGCTCTCCCCGTTCGACGAGGCGGAGCGTCGCCACCGCGGTGACCGCCTTCGTCATCGACTGGATGCGGAAGACCGCGTCGGTGTGCAGGGGCTCGCCGCCGACGGCGAGTCGGCCCGCGGACGCGAGCGTCACGGCCCCGTGGTCGTCCACGGCCCCGACGGCGCCGACGAACCCCCGCCCCGCCAGGTCGTCGAGGTATCGCTGAACCTGCGCGGAGTGGTCGCTCATGGGTCCATCCTTGCGTGCCGAGGGGATCGGCGCGAGGCGTGGCACCGCCGGACGCCGCTAGGCTGACCCAACCATCACGAGGAGCGACGATGAGCGAACCCACGGCCCGCACCGCACCGGCAGGCGACGAGATCATCGTCGCGGTCAGCACCCCCGCCGACGCGACGCGTCCCGAATCAACGCGCCCCGAAGCAACGCGCACCGAAGCAACGCGCCCCGAAGCAACGCGCACCGAAGCGACATCCGCCGAAGGGACCCCGGATGCCGGCATGCCCGCCACGCTCATCCGTCCCGCCTCAGGCCGCGGCCCCGGCATCGTCGTCGTGCAGGAGATCTTCGGCCGCAGCCCGTACGTGCGCCGTCGTGGCGCAGATCTCGCGGCACTCGGCTACACCGTGCTGGTTCCCCAGATCTACTGGCGCCTCGGCATCGACGTCATCGACGAGCGCTCCGACAACGCCCTTGAGACCGCCGTCGCAACCTCCCAGCGTGTCGACTGGGATCTCGCGATCGCCGACGTCCGCGCCGCCATCGCCCACCTGCGCGCCGACGAGGCCACCCGCACCCGCGTCGCCCTGGTCGGCTTCTGCTTCGGCGGCGGCCTCGCGTACGCCGCCCAGCAGGGCGCCACGTGGGAGAACGGGGCCGACGCCCTCGTCTCCTACTACGGCTCCGCCCTGCCGAACCTCGTCGACGGCGAGCCCGTCGCCGTCCCGAGCCTGCACCACTTCGGGGACGCCGACGCCTTCCTCCCCCGCGACCAGGTGGCCCACATCGAGTCCGTAGTCACCGGATTCGGCGCCCAGTTCGAGCGGTGGCCGGGCGCGAACCACGCCTTCGACAACGCCGATCTCACCGACTTCCACGACCCGGATGCCTCCGCCGCGGCCTGGGAGGTCACCACCGCCTGGCTGGCCGAGAACTACCCCGCCTGAGGCCCCTTCTGCAGCCCGCACGGCACGATCTGATAACAACGCTCGCCCTCGCCCCTCACAGGCGCTAGCATTCCTGCATCGTTTCAATGTTGAGATGGGAGCGTCATGGGACCCCAGTCCCCGCCGGCCCTGGAACTAACAGGCGTCACCAAGTCCTTCGGCGCGGTCGTCGCGCTGCGTGACGGGCAGTTGGCCCTGCACCCCGGCTCCATCCACGCGCTGGTCGGCGAGAACGGCGCCGGCAAGTCCACGCTGGTCAAGATCATCGCCGGGCTCTATCCCCGCGACGCCGGCACCATCACGATGGACGGCCGGCCCGTGGAGTTCCGCAACACCGCCGAGGCCAAGGCCGCGGGCGTCGCGGTGATCTATCAGGAGCCGACGCTGTTCCCCGACCTCAGCGTCACCGAGAACATCTTCATGGGACGCCAGCCCGTCAGCCGGTTCCGCCGCATCGACCGGGCCGCCATGCGGGACGAGGCCACCGCCCTGTTCGCGCGGCTGGGCGTCCGCATCGACACTGACCGCCCCACCGAGGGCCTCTCGATCGCCGACCAGCAGATCATCGAGATCGCCAAGGCCATCAGCCTGGACGCGAAGGTGCTCATCATGGACGAGCCCACCGCGGCACTCTCCGGCGTGGAGGTCGAGCGGCTTTTCGAGGTGGCCCGCAGCCTGCGCGACGAGGGCCGCGCGCTGATGTTCATCTCGCATCGATTCGAAGAAGTCTTCGCCCTGTGCGACACCGTCACCGTCATGCGGGACGGCGCCTACATCTCCACCGACCCGATCGCCGACACCACCGAGGCCGACATCGTGCGCAAGATGGTCGGCCGCAACGTCGACAACCTGTTCCCGAAGCAGGACGCCGAGATCGGCGAACCCGTCCTCGAGGTGGCCGGCCTGACCGAGCCCGGGGTGTTCGCCGACATCAGCTTCACCGTTCGCGCCGGCGAGATCGTTGCCCTCGCCGGGCTCGTCGGCGCTGGCCGCAGCGAGGTCGCGCGGGCGGTGTTCGGCGTCGACCCCTACACGTTGGGCAGCGTCCGCGTCGCGGGGCGTCCACTCGCCAAGAATTCCCCGGGAGCCGCCATGCGAGCCGGTGTCGCCCTCGTCCCCGAGGACCGACGCAAGCAGGGGCTCATCCTGGACGCCAGCGTCGCGACCAACATCACCGACGCCATCCGCGGGCGCCTCACCCGCGGCGGACTCATCACCGTCGCCGCCGAGAACGCCGCCGCCCAGGAGTGGGCCGGACGCCTCGCCGTCAAGACCGCCTCGCTGGACGCCGTCGCCGGCACCCTGTCAGGCGGAAACCAGCAGAAGGTCGTCCTCGCCAAGTGGCTCGCCACGAACCCGCGGGTGCTCATCATCGACGAGCCGACCCGGGGCATCGACGTGGGCACCAAGTCCGAGGTACACCGCATGATGAGCCAGCTCGCCGGTGCCGGCCTGGCGATTCTCATGATCAGCTCCGAGCTGCCCGAGGTGCTCGGCATGAGCGACCGCGTCCTCGTCATGCACGAGGGACGCCTCACCGCCGACCTCCCCCGCGAGACGGCGAGCGCCGAGTCCGTCATGTTCGCCGCGACCCACGAGCCAGCCAGCACCGAGCCCGCCAGCACCGAGCCCGCCAGCACCGAGCCCGCCACCCAGCAGCCCGCCACC
>JAKDIK010000254.1 GCA_030450535.1 Propionibacteriaceae bacterium | reverse complement strand
CGACGTCGTCGGTGGCGTAACGGCCGTCCACGCGCTGGATCGCGAGCACCGGCTGGTCGAGGGTCCCCTTCTCGAGAAACGCCCACGAGTCGCCCGGCCAGTAGCGCACGGACGCGATCTCCTGCCACGGCACGAAGTGCTGCCGCAGTCCGTTGCGGACGACGACGCCCTCGGGGCCCGCCCTGACCGAGCAGATCGCCATCACCCACACGATCGTCAGCATCACGAGAACGAAGAAGATCAGGGTCCCGATCTGCAGCTCGCTGAACAGCACGCGGACGTTCTGCGGCAGCATGAACCACCCCAGCACCGCGGAGCCCGGCAGCAGGATCGACCACAGGATCGCCTGTCGACGCACCATCCGCGGATGCGCGGAGAACTCGACGCGGCTCAGTTGCTTCGGACGACCCATGACCCCACCCTAGCGAGAGGCCTCAGAGCCGGCAGGCCGCGATGTCGGTGACGAGGATGCCCTCGGCGCCGACGTCCCACAGGTCATCCATCAGGCGGTGGGCGTCCGCGGCGGGGATCATCGCCCGGACGGCCAGCCAGCCGTCGCGCGCCAGGTGCGACACCGTCGGGCTGTCGATGCCCGGCGTGATCGCGCAGGCCGCCTCAAGCCGCGCCTCGGCGACGTTGTACTCGACCATCTTGTAGTTGCGCGCCGTCATCACGCCGGACAGGCGGCGCAGCAGCAGGTCGATGCCTCCCGGACGCTTTGCCTCGCGGGGCTGAATCAGGATGGCCTCACTCATCAGGATGGGCTCCCCGAACATCTCCAGCCCGGCGCGCTTCAGCGTCGATCCGGTCTCGACGACGTCGGCCACGGCGTCCGCCACCCCCAGCCGCACCGCGGACTCCACGGCCCCGTCCAGCTTGATGAGCCGGGCCTCGATGCGCCGCTCGGCCAGCCAGGCGCCCAGCAGGCCGGGATAGCTGGTGGCGATCCGCTTGCCCTGCAGGTCGTTCGCCGACCAGCCGGACGCCCCCGGCGCGGCGAAGCGGAACCTCGTCCCCCCGAATCCGAGCGCCAGCACCTCCTCGGCGTCCGCCCCGGAATCCAACAGCATGTCCCGGCCGGTGAAGCCCAGGTCGAGGGTGCGCTCCCCCACGTACACGGCAATGTCGCGGGGCCGCAGGTAGTAGAACTCCACGCCGTTGGCGGCGTCGAGGAGCACCAGATCCTTCGCATCCGTGCGCTGCCTGTAGCCCGCCTCGGTGAGCATGTGGGTGGTCGCCTCGGCCAGCGAACCCTTGTTGGGCAGCGCGATGCGCAGCGGCGGACGGTCGGTCACGGCGGATCAATCCCTCTCAGAGGTGGCGGTAGACGTCGTCGAGGGTGAGGCCCTTGGCGATCATGAGCACTTGGGTGTGGTACAGCAGTTGGCTGATCTCCTCGGCCGCCTCGGCGTCGGACTCGTACTCGGCCGCCATCCACACCTCGGCCGCCTCTTCGACGATCTTCTTGCCGATGGCGTGGACGCCGGCGTCCAACTCCGCCACGGTGCCCGATCCCTCGGGCCGTTCCACGGCCTTGACGGACAGCTCGGCGAACAGCTCCTCGAACGACTTCACGGACGCCGAGTGTATCGGGTCACAGCCGGACGCCCAGCAGCGCGTCGACCGCGGCGACAACAGCGTCGATCGCCGCCGGATCGTCGCCGCCGACGGCAGTGTGTGCCGCGACCCAGGTGTCCATGGCGGACAGCGCGGCAGGGGCGTCCAGATCGTTGCGCAGGGCGGACCGGATCGCGGCGACCGTCTCGTCAGCGGGGAAACCGCCCGCGTCGTTCGTGACCGCCCGCCAGTTCGCCAGCCGCCGCTCGGCGTCCGCCAGGTCGGCGTCGGTGTACTCCCAGTCGTCGCGGTAGTGGTGGGCGAGCAGCACGAGCCGGATCGCCATCGGGTCGGTGCCCGTCTCGCGCAGCCGGCTGACGAGCACGAGGTTGCCCTTCGACTTGCTCATCTTCTCGCCCTCGTAGCCGACCATCCCGGCGTGCGCGTACGCGTGCGCGAAGGGCTCGCCGGTGGCCGCGCGGGCCTCGACGGCGCACATCTCGTGGTGCGGGAAGACGAGGTCGGAGCCGCCACCCTGGACGTCGAACGTCGCCCCCAGGTAGGCGAGCGCGATCGCGGTGCACTCGATGTGCCAGCCCGGCCGGCCCCGGCCCAGGCTCGACTCCCACGACGGCTCGCCGTCGCGCGCCAGGCGCCAGACGAGGCAGTCCAGCGGGTCGACCTTGCCCGGACGCTCGGGGTCGCCGCCCCGTTCGCCGAAGATCGCCAGGGCCGCGGCGGCGTCCAAGTGCGCGACGTCCATGAAGCCCGGGGCGGCCGAGCAGCGGAAGTACCAGTCGGGGAACGCGGGGTCGTCCACCTGGTAGACGAGCCCGGTGGCACGGAGCCGCTCGATGAGGTCCACCACCAGCGGGATCGACTCCACGGCACCGACATAGTGATCGGGCGGCAGGACGCGCAGTGCCTCCATGTCGGTGCGAAACAGGTCGGTCTGATCGGCGGCCAGATCCTCCCACGCGACGCCGGTCGCGTCCGCCCTCTCGAGGAGCGGATCGTCGACGTCGGTGACGTTTTGGGTGTAGACGACCCGCAGGCCGGCGTCCCGCCATACGCGGTTGAGCAGGTCGAACGCCACGTAGGTGTTCGCGTGGCCCAGATGGGTGGCGTCGTAGGGGGTGATGCCGCAGACGTAGAGGCGGGCGTCCGCGGCGCCCGCGTGCGTGCCGCCCACCGCGACGAGCGCGTCCGCGGCCGTGTCGTGAACCCGCGGACGCCGCGGGTCCGGATCAGCCAGCCGGGGCACGTCCGTGGCGGACCACGCCTGCATGGGAACTCCTGTCGTCGGGATGGCCATGCCACGCGGACGCGGCAAGTCTGGCTCGGGAAAGCCTAGCGTCGGGGCTACGCTGGCTCGCCGGGGCGATCTTCGTCCGAGACAGGAGCAGGTCATGTTGGAGTGGTGGGAATCAGTGATCCTCGGAATCGTCGAGGGTGTCACCGAGTTCCTCCCGGTGTCCTCCACCGGGCATCTGACCGTCGTCGAGAAGCTCATGGGGCTGCCCATCGACGACGCCTCGGTCACCGCTTACACCGCCATCATCCAGGTGGGGGCGATGATCGCGTCGATCGTGTACTTCTGGAAGGACATCGTCCGCATCGCGACCGCCTGGTTCGCCGGGCTGCGCGACGTCGAGAAGCGCGGCAACGACTTCCGACTCGGATGGGCGGTCATCGTCGGCTTCGCCACCACGGCCGTGGTGGCCCTGGCCCTGCGCGATCTCATCGAGGGACCGCTGCGCTCGCTGTGGTTCGTGGCGGGCGGTCTCATCGGCTGGAGCTTCGTCATGTTCGCGGGCGACCGGGTGGGCAAGCAGACCCGCGGGGAGGACTCCATCACCTGGAAGGACGGCCTGCTGCTCGGCCTCATCCAGTCGATATCGCTGATCCCGGGCGTGAGCCGCTCCGGCGCGACCATCTCGGGAGCGCTGTTCATGGGCATCGACCGCGTGAGCGCCACCCGGATGAGTTTCTTCCTCGGCATCCCCACCCTCATCGCCGCAGGCACGCTGCAGGCGATCAGCGCGGCCCCGGCCATCGCTGCGCCCGGGGGCGTCGGCTGGCTGGCCACGATCATCGGCACCGTCGTGTCGTTCGTGGTCGCGTACGTCTCGATCGCCTGGCTGCTGAAGTTCGTCGCCACCAACAACTTCACCGCATTCGTCATCTACCGGATCGTGCTGGCCGCGATCATCGTGGTGCTGTTGTTGACCAACGTCGTCTCCCCGATCTGATCGGGAGACCACAGTGGCGATGGGGGCGACATTCGGCGAGCGCAGCGTCGGGTTTAGCGGTCTGACGGTCTCCCGGGCTGGCCTGGGCACGATGACCTGGGGCCGTGACACCCACGCCGAGGATGCCCGCGCCTGCGTGCACCGGTTCGTCGACGCTGGCGGATCCCTGATCGACACTGCCCCCGCCTATGGGCGTGGCGAAGCCGAACGCTTGCTAGGGCGCATGTTCCGCTCCGATGTTCAGCGCGAGGACCTCGTCATCGCCACGAAGGCCGGCTTCGTATTCCGGGAGGGCGCCCGGGTGGTCGACACCTCTCGGGCAGCCCTTCTGGACGATCTGCGGGGGTCGCTGGAGCGACTGCGCACCGACTACGTCGACCTGTGGCAAGTGCATGCCTGGGGGCACGCACCCCTCGATGAAACCCTTGCCGCCTTGGATTTCGCCGTCACCTC
>JAKDIK010000253.1 GCA_030450535.1 Propionibacteriaceae bacterium | reverse complement strand
TCTCGTACGGCTCGGTGTCCTACGGTTCCGTCTCCTACGGTTCGGTCTCCTACGGCGCGGCGCCGGAGTCCGTCTCGTACGGCTCGGTCTCCTACGGTGCCCAGCCCACCTCGGTGTCCTACGCCTCGGTGTCCTACGGCGCGGCGCCGGCGTCCGTCTCCTACGGCTCCGTGTCGTACGGTTCCGTGTCCTACTGAGTTCGTACCGACCGCCCACCGCTTCGAGCGGGGAGCCCTTCCGGGGGGCTCCCCGCTCGTGTGCGTCCAGGGGCCCTGTGCGGTGGGCGAGCGCGGTCGGTGGCCTCCGATAGCCTTGTGAGGTGTCCTCCACCCGCGTCCACATCGTCTCCCTCGGCTGCGCCCGCAACGAGGTCGACTCCGACGAGCTGGCCGGTCGGCTGCAGGCGGGCGGGTTCACGCTGGTCGCCGAGCCGACCGACGCCGAGGCCATCGTCGTCAACACCTGCGGCTTCATCGAGTCGGCCAAGAAGGACTCGATCGACACCCTGCTGGCCGCCGCCGACCTCAAGGGCAGCGGACCCACGCAGCGCGTCGTCGCCGTCGGCTGCATGGCCGAGCGATACGGTCGCGAGCTGGCGGACGCCCTCCCCGAGGCCGACGCAGTGCTCGGCTTCGACGCCTACGCCGACATCGACGAGCGGCTGCGCCTGGTCATGGCCGGCGCCCACCCCGAGGCGCACACGCCCTCGGATCGCCGACGGCTCCTGCCGCTCGCGCCGGCACAGCGTCGGGCCGCGGCGTCCGGAATCGCCGTGCCCGGCCTGGGAGTCGCCGGTGTGGGCGCGGCCGGGCTGGGGGGCCCTCGTCCGCTCCGCACCCGGCTGAACCACGGGCCCTCCGCACCGGTGAAGATCGCCTCCGGCTGCGACCGGCGCTGCGCGTTCTGCGCCATCCCGAGCTTCCGGGGTTCCTTCCTGAGCCGGCCGGTCGAGGACATCGTCACCGAGGTGCGCTCGCTGGTGGAGACCGGCGTCAAGGAGGCGTTCCTCGTCAGCGAGAACACCTCCTCCTACGGCAAGGATCTCGGCGAGCTGGGGGCGTTGGAGCGGCTGCTGCGCGAGTTGGACGCCGTCGACGGCCTCGAGTGGATCCGCGTCAGCTACCTCCAACCCGCCGAGATCCGCCCCGGCCTGATCGAAATCATGTGCGGCCTGGACAAGGTCGTGCCCTACTTCGACCTCAGCTTCCAGCACGCGGCGCCGGCCGTCCTGCGGCGCATGCGACGCTTCGGTGACCCGGACTCTTTCCTGGGCCTGCTGGGGCGCATCCGCGCGCTCAGGCCGGACGCCGGCGTCCGCAGCAACGTGATCGTGGGCTTTCCGGGCGAGACCGAGGCCGACGTCGACGTGCTCGTTGATTTCGCCAGCCAGGCGCGGCTGGACGCCCTCGGCGTGTTCGCCTACTCCGACGAGGAGGGCACCGAGGCGGCAACGCTGGAACCCCACGTGGACGAGGACGCGATCGCCGAACGATTCGAGCGCGTCAACGACCTCGCCCTCGAACTGATGGACCAGCGGGCCGCCGAGCGGGTGGGGGAGCGCGTTCGGGTGCTCGTGGAATCCTTCGAGGGGCCGGACGCCGTGGGTCGCGCCGAGCAGCAGGGGCCAGAGGTGGACGGGACGAGCTGCGTTCCGGGCGCCGCCGCGAGCCTCGCCGTGGGCGACCTGGTCTGGGGTAGGGTCGTCGCAACCGACGGCGTCGACCTGATCGTGCGCGACGAAGCTGTGACGGACGAGGCGCCGTGACGAAGGAGGCGGGCATGACTTCGGAGTCAGGCGTGGGGCCCAGCAACTGGAACGTGCCCAACATACTGACCGGGGTGCGGCTGGTCATGGTGCCGCTGCTCGGCTGGGTGCTGCTGGCCCACCCCGCCGATCCCGTCCTGCGCTGGGTGTCGGCCGGCATCTTCACGCTCGCGATCATCACCGACGCGGTGGACGGGAACATCGCCCGCAAGTACAACCTGGTCACCGACTTCGGCAAGCTCTGGGATCCGATCGCCGACAAGGCCATCACCGGCATGGCCTTCGTGGGGCTGAGCATCCTGGGCGAACTGCCGTGGTGGATCACGATCGTCATCCTCGTGCGCGAGTGGGGGATCACCGCGCTGCGGTGGGCCATCATCAAGTACGGGGTCATGGCGGCCAACCGGGGCGGCAAGCTCAAGACCGTCCTGCAGTCGGTGGCGATCATCATGTTCCTGCCGGGGCTGATGTTCCTGCCGCAGTGGTGGGGCTGGATCGCATGGACGGTCATGATCGCCGCCTTCGTGCTCACCGTGCTCACCGGACTCGACTATCTGCGCGAGGCTGCGAAGCTGCGCGCGCGGTATCTCGCCGAGAACCCCCCGCCCGCCCCGACGACCGGAACCGGGGGGCGAGGATGAGCGAGCTCGCCGCGATGGTGATCAGCACGCTGACCGAGCGCTCCGCCACCCTGGCCACCGCCGAGTCGCTGACTGGGGGTCTGATCGGCGCCACGCTGACGGACGTGCCGGGGGCGTCCGCGGTTTATCTCGGCGGCACGGTCGCCTACGCGAGCCGGCTCAAGACCGACCTGCTCGGCGTCCCGACCGCGATGATCGAGCAGTACAGCGTCATCAGTGACGAGGTCGCACTCGCGATGGCCGTCGGGCTGCAGGAACGAACCAACGCCGACTGGGTCGTTGCCGTGACCGGGGTGGCCGGACCCACCCCGCAGGAGGGGCACGATCCCGGCGAGGTGCACATCTGCATCGCGGGGCCGCGGATCCCGTCGCTGCCCGCGCAGCGGCTGGTCGAGCATTACGCCTTCGAGGGGGACCGGGCGTCGATTCGCCAGCAGACTGTCGACGCCGCACTCCAGATGCTCCTGCGCGTCGTCGCCCCCGTGTAGGGTCGGGAACATCATCGGCTGGCTGCGCGTTGTGAAGGGCGCTGCCAACCGCGGGAGCCGGAGGACGAGAGGAGGGGACGTGGCCGTTCTCATGCGCGAGATGCTCGGACAGACGCTGCGCGAACTGCGAAGAGATGCCGCGAAGACCCTCCGTGAGGTCTCCGGTGAGGCGCGCGTGTCCCTCGGGTATCTGAGCGAGGTCGAGCGTGGCCAGAAGGAGGCGTCCAGCGAGTTGCTGAACGCGATCTGTGGCGCGCTGGACGTGCCGCTGTCGGACGTCCTGCGGCTCGTCGGCGACCGCGTGGACGCCCACGCCGCCGTGTCGCGACTTCCGGTGGCCACTCCGCGGGCCGCGGCCTGATCCGGGGTGCGCGAAACCGAACTCTGGCGCCGCCTCGGCCATCACCTGGGGGCGGGCTACGCCCACGTGTGGGCTGACCAGACGGTGATATCCGAACTCGGCGGCCGCACCGTCACCGAGGCGCTCGCCGCCGGGCTCGATGCCCAGCGCGTGTGGCGGGCCGTGTGGGGCTTTCTGGAACTGTCCGAATCCGAGCGCTGACCCCGCCACGCGACACGCGCGGGCGCCCTGCTCGACATCGAACATGTGTTCGGTATGGTTGTCCACGACGAACACGGCACGGGTGGGTTGTGCACAGGCTCGAAAGACGCTGACGGATTGTCGGAGCCGCGGCCTAACGTGTTGGTGAAGCGGGAGGCGGACTCCCACCCGAGGGTCCACACGGTGGGCGGGAAAGGTTGAACGATGGCGGTAGCAGATCGCGAGAAGGCGCTCGAGGCGGCCCTCGCCCAAATCGAAAAGGCACACGGCAAGGGCTCGGTGATGCGGCTCGGCGAGGAGACCCGCCAGCCGATCGCGATCATCCCCACAGGGTCGATCACCCTCGACGTGGCGCTCGGCATCGGGGGCCTGCCCCGCGGCCGCGTCGTCGAGATCTACGGCCCGGAATCCTCGGGTAAGACCACGGTGGCGCTCCACGCCATCGCCAACGCGCAGGCCGGGGGCGGCATCTGCGCCTTCATCGACGCCGAGCACGCGCTCGACCCGGAGTACGCGGCGAAGCTGGGCGTCGACACCGATGCCCTGCTGGTCAGCCAGCCCGACAACGGCGAGCAGGCGCTCGAGATCGCGGACATGCTCGTCCGCTCCGGGGCGCTGACGCTGATCGTCATCGACTCGGTGGCCGCGCTGACGCCGCGGGCCGAGATCGAGGGCGAGATGGGCGACAGTCACGTCGGCCTGCAGGCCCGCCTCATGAGTCAGGCGCTGCGCAAGATGACCGGCGCGCTGTCGGGGGCCGGCACGACGGCGATCTTCATCAACCAGCTGCGCGAGAAGATCGGCGTGATGTTCGGCTC
>JAKDIK010000252.1 GCA_030450535.1 Propionibacteriaceae bacterium | reverse complement strand
TTTGCCCCCTATTTTGTGGGGCCAGGCCCCAAAAATGGCGGGTCCAAAACCCTGTCGCGAGCCGGGATCAGTCGGTGACGTCGCGGCGCTGGAACGCGACCAGCCCGGCCAGGGCGAGGCCGCCGGTGAGGGTCAGCAGGTAGATCAGGCCATTCGCGAACGACAGCGTGCGCTCCACCCGGGGCGTCCCACTGGCTCCCTGCGCGATGGCCTCCTCCGCCGTGCCGCGGACCCAGTAGGTTGCGCCGAAGTCGAGGTACGCCTGCAGGTTCGTCTCGGGGAGCCAGACGGTCAAGGCCTCGTACCCCGGGATCAGCACGAACGCGTTGAACATCAGCCCCACGACGACGTAGGCGGCTGGGACGGCAGCGGCTGCGATCGTGTTGCGGAACAGGATTGCGAGCGAAGCGCCCATCAGGCCCGCCATCGCGCCGAAGCCGAGCCCACGCAGCGCAATACCGAGCGGCACCGACCAGTCCCCGATCGAGCCCGGCCCCTGCCAGAGCGCGAAGGCAGCGGTCTCGATGCCCAGAAACAGGGCTGTGACCAGGGCGGACGCCGCCACCCCGGCCCCCAGGACGACCAGGTTCTTCGCCAACCACACCCGCGTTCGGTCGGGCGCGAAGGTCAGCCAGGTCGCCAGCGTCCCGTGCCTGAACTCGGCCCCCCAGAAGCTGGCCCCCAACAGCAACGCGAGCACGCCGCCGAGCACCGCACCGAGCAGCGCGGTGGGGCGCGCCGCATCCTCCCAGCGGGTCGGCTGCGGAATCCAGTCCGACTCCACCGGGCGTTGCAGCGTGTCCGCGCAGGCAGCCTGGGCGTCGGCGCCCGCCGGGGTCAGCCGCACGCAGTCGTCGTACCATGCCTGGTGGTTCGCCTCCCAGTCCACCACGTAGCGGGAGTACTCCGCCCGGGCGCCCGCCACCTGCTCCTCGGAGGGCGGCTGGACGCCGCTCGTCATCGACAGCCCGATGAGGGCCGCCGCGATGAGGCCGCCGACCACCGTGGCCCACAGCCCCCAGCGGTGCAGCCAGCGCAGAACTTCCGCCGCGATGAGGTTCTTCATGCGGCACCTGTCCGGTTCGGATCGGACGGACGCCCCGGCTGCGCGCCCGGAACACCGGGCCCCGTCGGCTCCACCGCCCCCGGGAACACGATGCCGCGTCCCTGCGTCGCGGTCAGGTGCTCCCGCGCGGTGAGCGCGAGGAACACGTCCTCGAGGCTCTCGGTGGCACTCGCCAACTCGGTCGGCCAGAGCCCGGACTCGCCCAGGGTTCGGGCGACGGCGTCCGGTTCGGTGGGGGCGTCCGGCTGGCTGACCGTGATGAGGTCGGAGCCATCGAGCCCCACCAGGTATCCGGCGCGGGTCAACGCGCGGGCGGCGTCCTCGACCGGCCGGACGCGCACCAGGACGCGACCCGCTCCGCTCAGCAGCTCGCGCACCGACCCCTGGCGCAGCAGGCGGCCCCGTCCGATGATGCTCACAGTGTCGGCGATCTGCTGCACCTCGGCGAGCAGGTGGCTCGAGACGACCACCGTCCGGCCCGCCGCCCCAAGGCCGCGCAGCGTCGTGCGCACCTCATGCATGCCGGCCGGGTCAAGCCCGTTCGTGGGTTCGTCGAAGATCAACACCTCGGGATCCTTGAGCAGGGTGGCCGCGATGGCCAGCCGCTGCCGCATGCCGAGCGAATAGCCGCGGACGAGGTCGTGGCCGCGGGACGCGAGTCCCACCTGCTCGATCACCTCGTCCACGCGTCGCGGCCCGATGCCGATGCCGCGGGCCAGCACGGCGAGGTTCGTCCGGCCCGACATCGTGGGGAACAGCTTCGGCTGCTCGATGATGGCGCCCACGTCGTCGATGACGTCGGGCAGGTGGACCGGCACCGCGGTGCCGAGGATCTCCATCGTGCCACCGTCGGGCTGCACCAGGCCGAGCAGCATGCGCAGCGTCGTCGTCTTGCCCGATCCGTTGGGCCCGAGGAACGCGTGGACGCCGCCGCGCGGCACCACCAGGTCGAGCCCTGCCACCGCGTGGACGCGCCCCCGCGCGTACGCCTTGCTCAGGCCGCTCGTCACGATGGCGGGCGCGGCGGACGCCGATGCGGCGAACACGCCAGAGGTCATGCGCCCATCTTGGCCGCTTCCATGCCCCGGAACGACCCGCCGAAGGAGGGAAACCCGCAGGCTGGCGTCCGCCCCTGGTCTGAGGGCCCACGTTCACCGACCATGTCCGAGGTGTCTCGGAGGCGTGAGCGCGTGGAGTCTTGCCGCACTCCCGGCGGGTGGCATACCGTCCGGGTTGGGCGCCGCAGGGCGGACCGGACAGGGTTGTTGCTCCCCGGGAGTTGAGGCAGGACGTGGGCGTTCGCTGCCCGGGTCCTCAGCGTCGGGGGCGGATCGAACGGGAGGATCGACATGGCGGTCGACTTCGACACGCTGGCCGGGGACATCGTCGCCCGGGTCGGCGGGCTCGACAACATCAGGGGCGCGCGGCACTGCGCCACTCGCTTGCGCATGGAACTGCGCGACGAGGCGAAGGCGGACACGGAGGGGATCAAGGCCCTCGACGGGGTCGTCACCGTCGTCCAGGCGGGCGGCCAGTACCAGGTGGTCATCGGCAACGACGTGCCCCACGTGTATGCCGTGATCGCCGACCGGCTGGAGGGGGCGGGTGCATCGGAGGAGTCCGCTGCCCCCCAGGGAAATCTGCTCGATCGCTTCATCGAACTCGTTAGCTCCATCTTCCACCCGATCCTGTGGCCGCTGGCCGGCGCCGGCCTGTTCAAGGCCTTCCTCCAGATGTTTGCGACCTTCGGCTGGATCGACACCGCGTCCACCGAGTACACCGTCCTCAACGCGGCTTCGGATTCCCTGATCAACTTCCTCCCGATCCTGCTGGCCATCCCGGCCGCCAAGCGGTTCAAGGCGAACCAGTTCACGTCCGTCGCCATCGCCGGCGCGTTGGTCTACCCGAGCATCATCGCGCTCAACGAGAGCACCGAGCCGCTCACCTTCTTCGGCATCCCGCTGGTCATGATGAGCTATGTCAGCTCCGTGCTGCCGATCATCGTGGCGGTCTGGATCCAGGGCTACCTCGAGCGCTTCCTCATCAGGACGTTGCCGGGCGCGATCCGCAACTTCACCGTCCCGCTGGTCTCGATGTTGGTGATGGTGCCCCTGGTGCTGCTGACCATCGGCCCGCTCACGATCCTGCTCGCCAACGGCGTCGCCGCCGGGGCCACGTGGCTTTTCGCGGTCGCCCCGTGGGCAGCCGGCGCCCTCATGGGCGGCTTCTGGCAGGTGTTCGTCATCTTCGGCCTGCATTGGGGTCTCGTCCCGATCATGCTGCAGCAACTCGCCGAGGGCTACTCGACCATGGCCGGCCCGGTGCTCGGCGCCGTGCTCGCCCAGTCGGCCGCCACCCTGGCCGTCCTCATCCGTACGCGCGACCCCGAGACGAAGAAGCTCGCCGGACCGGCGGCCCTGTCCGGATTCCTCGCCGGCATCACCGAGCCCGCCATCTACGGCATCAACCTGCCGCGGCGCCTGCCCCTGTACTGGGGCATCGCCGGTGGTGCCATCGGCGGCATCCTGGCGGGCATCTCCGGATCGGGCACGAACGCGTTCGTCTTCCCCTCGCTGCTCGGGATCCCCGCCTACCTCAGCACCCCGAACCTGCCGTTGTTCTTCATCGGCGTCGCCATCTCGGTGGTGATCGCGTTCGTCGGCACGCTGCTGTGGGGTGTCAAGGACGCCCCCGCCGTGACGCCCCCGCCGGCTCCTGAAGTTGCCCACGCCAGTGCCGCGGACGCCAGCGCCCCGGCGGCCGGCGCCCCGGTGGCCGGTGCCGCGGAAGCCGGCGCCGCACAGGGAGCCGTCGCCACGGCCGGAACCGAGGTGCTCGTCGGCGCCCCTGTGAGCGGACGCCTCGTGCCGCTCGCCGAGGTGCCCGACCCGGTGTTCGCCTCCGGCAAGATGGGGCACGGCATCGGCATCGTGCCCGACAACGGCACCTTCGTGGCTCCCCTCGCCGGCAAGATCGTGGTGGCGATGAAGTCCGGGCACGCGTACGGCATCCGCAGCGACGCCGGCGTCGAGGTCCTCGTCCACATCGGGCTCGACACCGTCGACATGGAGGGCCGGGGCTTCACGCCGAAGGTTGCCAAGGGCGACGTCGTGTCGGCAGGCCAGGTGCTCGCCGAGGTCGACCTCGCCGCCATCGAAGCGGCCGGACACCCGACCCCCACCGTCGTGCTCGTCACCAACACGGCGGCG
>JAKDIK010000052.1 GCA_030450535.1 Propionibacteriaceae bacterium | reverse complement strand
ATCGGTCACCCGACAAGGCTAGCGGCCAGCGGCGCGGACGCGGGATGCCGGGCGCGTCCTGCCGTTGCAGTTCAGCGCCCCCAAGCGCGGCAAGCCGCCGAAGCACTGGGCGGATCTCGCGCCGCAGGAGCGTCGCGACGCGGTGACGGACGCCGGGCTCCCCGCCTTTCGCGCCTCGCAGTTCGACCGGCACTACTACGGTCAGGCCAACGCCGATCCGACGACGTGGACGGACCTGCCGGCGTCCATCCGCGACGACGTGTCCCAGCGCTTCTTCCCGGCCCTGCTCGAACCCGTACGCGAGCAGAGCGCCGACGAGGGAACCACCATCAAGACCGCCTGGCGCCTGCACGACGGGGCGCTGGTGGAGTCGGTCCTCATGGAATACGGCGTTCCGGGGGTGCGCTCGTCGGGTTCCGGACGTCACCGTGCCACCTTGTGCGTGTCGAGCCAGGCGGGTTGCGGCATGGCCTGTCCGTTCTGCGCAACGGGCCAGGGCGGCCTGCAGCGCAACATGTCCACCGCCGAGATCGTGGCCCAGGTCGTGGCTGCGACGCGGCGCGTCCGGCTCACGAACGTCGTCTTCATGGGCATGGGCGAGCCGATGGCCAACTACCGGGCGGTCCTGGGCGCGGTGCGCCGCATGGTCGACGACATCGGCATGAGCGCCCGCGGCATCACGGTGTCGACGGTCGGTCTCGTGCCGCGCATCGAGCAGTTGGCCGGTGAGGGCCTGCCGCTCACCCTGGCCGTCAGCCTGCACGCCCCGGACGACGCGCTGCGCGACACCCTCGTCCCCATCAACACGCGCTATCCGCTGTCCGAGGTCGTGGAGGCCGCCCACGCCTACTTCGAGGCGACGGGACGCCGCGTCTCCATCGAGTACGCGCTCATCCGCGACGTGAACGACCAGGCGTGGCGCGCGGACGCCCTCGGCGAGCTGCTCACCGCGCGCGGCAGGGGGGCGCACTGGGTGCACGTGAACCCGATCCCGCTCAACCCGACGCCGGGTTCGAAGTGGACGGCCTCGCGCCGCGCCGACGAGGCGGAGTTCGTCCGCCGACTCACCGCGCACGGCATCGCCGCGACGATCCGCGACACCCGGGGCCGCGAGATCGACGGTGCCTGCGGTCAGTTGGCCGCCCAAGGAGCCTGAAACCCCGCTCAGGGCTCCAGGATCTCCAGCGCCTCGTCCATCGTGTCCACCAGGTGCGCGTGGGCCTCCATGAGGCGTCCGGACGCCAGCGCCTCGACCAGCGGCCACGCGGGCAACTGGTGGCGCCAGTACTCCCGCCCCACCAGAATCATCGGCGTCACCCCCCGCTCGTCGGAGGCGTAGTAGTTGCGCGTGAGCGCCTGGAAGATCTCCTGCGTCGTGCCCGCCCGGCCGGGCACGTAGATGATGCCGGCGCCGCACAGCCGCAGCAGGATGTCCTCGCGGATCGCGTTGTCGAAGTACTTCGCGATGCCGGTGCCGAAGATGTTGGGCGGCTCGTGACCGTAGTACCACGTCGGCACCCCGACGTTCGCCCCCGTGCACCCCCAGCGCCGCTTCACCTCGAAGGCGACCTCCACCCACGCGCCCACGTCCGGCACGAACGACGGGACGGACGCGAGCAGCTCGCACGCGGCGTCCACCGCGGACGCCGACCCGCTCAGCGAGGCGCCGAGGTGCGCGCCCTCCATGGCCCCGGGGCCGCCGCCGGTGAGCACCAGATGGCCGGCCTCCGCGAGGCGCCGGCCGAGGTGGGCCGTCTCGCGGAACTCGGCCGTCCCGCGTCCGACCGCGTGCCCGCCCATGACGCCCACCGCCGTTTCGGGGGAGGCGACGGCGTCGTTCAAGCCGTCGGACATGAAGTGGTCGTGCAGCGCCTGGGCCACGCCGGCGTCCAGCAGCCGCGAACGATCCCGCAGCGTCCACGCGTAGACGACCGCATCCTTGGTGGTCGCGTACCCGTCGGCCAATCCCGCGTAGAGGTCGTCGGCGCTGTAGAGCGCGGGCCGGTAGGCATCGAACGGCACCTGCGGCAGTCGCGGGAACACCGTCGCCCCCCGCTCGGCCAGCGACAGCGCCACGCGGTGCTTGAACCGGCAGCCGAGGAAGAACGTGTTGTGCACGTCGACGCGGCTCAGCACCTCGCCCCGCCCGCGCAGGTCCATCGCCTTCACGATGCAACCGGCCAGCGATCCGTGGGCCCTGAGGTGGGCGTCGAACGCACTCAGCGTCTCGATCTAGGCGCGCATGGTGAGAGACTAGCGGCGTGCGTGACGTCGTGATCCTCGGCAGTACCGGTTCGATCGGCACCCAGGCGCTGGACGTGATCCGCGCCCATGCCGATCGGTTTCGCGTCCGCGCCCTGACCGCCGGCACCAACGTCGGGCTCGTCGCCGCCCAGGTGGCCGAGTTTGCCCCGCAGGTCGTCGCGATGAGCACCGATGACGCCGCGGCGGCCCTCGCCGAGCGGCTCGGCGCGGACGGTCACCGGGCGGGCGCGCCCGAGATCTGGGGCGAGGGCGGCAACGACCGCGCCGCCGCCCTGGGCTGCGATGTCGTGCTCAACGCCATCACCGGCGCCGCCGGCCTCACCCCGACGCTGGCCGCGTTGCACGCCGGCACCACACTGGCCCTGGCCAACAAGGAGTCCCTCGTCATTGGCGGACGCCTCGTCACGGACGCCGCCGCCGACGGCCAGCTCGTGGCCGTCGATTCCGAGCACTCCGCCTTCGCCCAGGCCCTGCGCGCGGGGCGGGCGTCCGAGGTGCGCCGGCTGATCCTCACGGCGTCCGGCGGTCCGTTCCGCGGCCGCACCCGCGCCGAGCTGGCCGAGGTCACGCCGGCCCAGGCGCTGGCCCACCCCACCTGGAACATGGGACGCGTCATCACCATCAACTCCGCCACGCTGGTCAACAAGGGCCTCGAACTGATCGAGGCGGCCCTGCTGTACGGCGTCGACTACGACGCGATCACGGTCGTCGTCCACCCCACCTCCGACGTGCATTCGATGGTCGAGTACATCGACGGCTCGACGATCGCGCAGTGCAGCCCGCCCGACATGCGCCTGCCCATCGCGCTGGGGCTGGCGTGGCCGGACCGGGTGCCGGATGCGGCGTCCGCCTACGACTGGTCCGTCCCCCGGGCGTGGTCCTTCGAGCCGCTTGACTCGGACGCCTTCGGCGCGGTCGAGCT
Organism: Propionibacteriaceae bacterium; assembly: GCA_030450535.1. Taxonomy (GTDB): domain Bacteria; phylum Actinomycetota; class Actinomycetes; order Propionibacteriales; family Propionibacteriaceae; genus Propioniciclava. Next base: position 8,512 of record JAKDIK010000052.1, on the reverse strand, counting down.
TGCGCGCCGCTGCGGACGGGCGGCCGGCACTGCCCCCGCGGTCTTCAACGCCGCCAACGAGGTGTGCGTGGACGCCTTCTGCGCGGGCGCACTGGGCTTCTTGGGCATCGTGGATACCGTGGAAGCCGTGGTGGAGGAACATCTGGCGTCCGGGCACGTGCCGGACGCCGACCTGAGCGTGACGGCCGTCCTGGCCGCCGACGCCTGGGCGCGCACGCGCGCCGCCGGGATCGTGGGAAGCCCGGCATGACCCTGCTGCTGACGATCGTGTTCGCGATCGCGTTCTTCGCGCTGCTCATGGCCTCGGTGGCGCTGCACGAGGTCGGCCACATGGTGCCCGCCAAGATCTTCGGCGTGCGGGTGCCCCGCTACTTCGTCGGCTTCGGCCCCACCCTGTGGTCGATGCGGCGCGGCGGCACCGAGTACGGCGTCAAGTGGATCCCGCTGGGCGGCTTCGTCCAGCTGCTCGGCATGTACCCGCCGACCGACCCCACCGCCAAGGACACCCGCCTGCAGCGCCTCGCCGACGACGCGCGCGCGGCGGAGTGGGACGACATCACGCCCGCGGACCGCGGCCACCTCTTCTACGAGCGAGCGACGTGGCAAAAGCTCGTGGTCATGTTCGGCGGTCCGGCCATGAACCTGCTCATCGCGTTCGTGCTGATGTGGGGCGTCGTGGGCCTCTACGGCGCGTGGCGGGACCAGCCAGTCGTCGCCAGCACCGTCGCGTGCGTCATCGCGGAGCCGCGCGAGGACATGGCGTGCACGGATGCCGACCAGGCCACCCCCGCAGCCGAGGCCGGCCTGCAGCCGGGCGACCGGTTCGTGTCGTTCAACGGCACCCCGATCCACAGCCAGGCGCAGTTGTCGGAGCTGATCCGGGCCAACATGGGCGGTGAGCTGACCCTCGTCGTCGAGCGCGACGGGGCCCAGGTGACGCTCCCGACGGTGCACACCCTCGTGCGACAGGTGGCCGCCACGCTCGACCCGAGCCGCGCGGTCGAGGCCGGTTGGGTCGGCTTCACACCCACCCAGGAATTCCGTCAGGGCGGGCCGGGCGATGCGCTGGCCGACATGTGGCTCATGACCAAGCAGTCCGTGGTCGCGCTGGCCCAGTTCCCCGTCAAGGTCTGGAACCTGGCCGTCGATCTGGTCACCGGCCAGCCCCGCAACCTCTACGACCCGGTGTCCATCGTCGGCGCGAGCGCGATCGCGGGGCAGGTCGCGGCGTCCGATCAGGTGGACGCCGGTGCCCGGGTTGCGTTCTTTGCGAACCTGCTGGCCGCCGTCAACCTGTTCCTCGCCCTGTTCAACCTCGTGCCCCTGCCCCCGCTGGACGGCGGCCACATGGCAGGCGCGGCGTGGGAGGGCGTCCGGCGGGCCTTCGCCCGGCTGACCGGGCGCGCCCAACCGAAACCCCTCGACACGGCCAAGATGCTGCCGGTGACCTACGTCGTGGCAGGATTCCTGCTGCTCTGCGGCCTCATCGTCATCGTGGCCGATATCGTCAGACCGATGCAGTTGTTCTAAGGAGCCCCATGAGCGTCAACCTCGGCATGCCCGCCACGCCCCCGCCGGTGCTCGCGCCCCGCAGGCCCACCCGGCGCATCAACGTCGGCAAGGTGGCGGTGGGCGGCGGCGCGCAGGTCTCGGTGCAGTCGATGCCCACCACGAAGACCACCGACATCAACGGCACGCTGCAGCAGATCGCCGAGCTCACGGCGTCCGGCTGCGACATCGTCCGGGTCGCCGTGCCCAGCCAGGACGACGCGGATGTGCTGCACATCATCGCGAAGAAGTCCCAGATCCCGGTGATCGCGGACATCCACTTCCAGCCCAAGTACGTGTTCGCCGCGATCGACGCCGGGTGCGCGGCGGTCCGGGTGAACCCGGGCAACATCAAGGCGTTCGACGACAAGGTCGGCGAGATCGCCAGGGCGGCGTCCGACGCGGGCGTCAGCCTGCGCATCGGCGTCAACGCGGGTTCGCTCGACAAGCGCATCCTCGCCAAGCACGGCGGGCCGACCGCCGAAGCGCTGGTGGAGTCGGCCTTGTGGGAGGCGTCGCTGTTCGAGGAGCACGACTTCCGCGACTTCAAGATCTCGGTGAAGCACAACGATCCCATCGTCATGGTCAACGCCTACCGGCAGCTCTCGGCCCAGTGCGAGTATCCGCTGCACCTCGGCGTGACCGAGGCAGGGCCGGCATTCCAGGGCACGATCAAGAGCTCGGTGGCGTTCGGCATCCTGCTGGCCGAGGGCATCGGCGACACGATTCGGGTGTCGCTGTCCGCCCCCCCGGTCGAGGAGGTCAAGGTCGGACTGAAGCTCCTGGAGGCCCTGAACCTGCGCCAGCGGCAGATGGAGATCGTGTCGTGCCCCGGGTGTGGCCGCGCGCAGGTCGACATCTGGGGGCTCGCGAACGAGGTCACCGACGGACTCGAGGGGCTCACCGCCCCGCTCCGCATCGCCGTCATGGGCTGCGTCGTGAACGGCCCGGGAGAGGCGCGTGAGGCCGATCTGGGCGTGGCCGCGGGCAACGGCAAGGGCCAGATCTTCATCCGGGGTGAGGTCATCAAGACCGTGCCGGAATCCGAGATCGTCGCCACGCTCATCGAGGAGGCCAACAAGCTGGCCGCGGACATGGAGCAGACCGGTGAGAAGCCGGCGGTGACGGTCAGTTGAAACACTGCCGGGTCCTCGACGAGCGCGACCGCGAGCGTGTCGCGCACCTCGTCGACGCGGACCCGGTGCTCAACTGCTTCGTCGCCTCCCGGGTGGACGTCGGTGTCCTGGCCCCCGGCGGCGTGGGCGAGGTCTGGGGCTACCCCAAACGCAACCCGTACGCGCTGCTGCACCTCGGCGCGAACCTGGTGCCCGTCAACATGGACGCCGAGGCCCGCGACGCCTTCGTCGACGACCTGGGGCGCTGGCGCAACTTCATCGCGATGGTCGGGCCCGCGTCCGACGTGCTCGGGCTCTGGCACGCGCTGTGCGCGCGCTGGGGGGAGAGCTATGAGAACGTCCGCGTCCTGCGTCCGCGCCAGTTGCTCATGGCGCGCGGCGAGCCGTCGGTGGCCGCCGCGGACGCGCGCCTCGTCCAACCCGGGCCGGAGCACTTCGAGGCCTACTTCGCCGCCGCCGCCGCGATGTACGCCGAGGAGCTGGAGGAGGACCCGCTGGTCACCAACCCCATCGGCTACCGCAACTACGTGCACACCCTCATCGACCGGCGCCGGGCGTTCTGCATCCTCCAGAACGGCGAGGTCATCTTCAAGGCCGACCTCGGCGCCGTCAGCGAGCGGGTGGCCCAGGTGCAGGGGGTGTGGGTGACTCCCGAACTGCGGGGCCGCGGGCTGTCGGTGGGCGGTATGGCGGGAGTGACGGACGCCATCGTGGCGACCGGCCGGACGGCCTCGCTGTACGTCAACGACTTCAATGCCCCGGCCGTGGCGTGCTACCGCCGCTGCGGGTACGCCGAGGTCGGCGCGCTGGCGTCGGTGCTGTTTTGACGATTCGAGCTCGCCAGGCCCCTGACAGTAAACACTTCACAATTGTTGAGAGCCCATCAATAGCCATAAGCTCGGCAGTCTCACATCTGTATCTGCATGGGGCAGTTTGACTGACGCCGATGGAGCAGGTACTTTCGCAGTATGAACTTGCAAATGGATGAACTTGCAAATGGATAAGCTTGCAAATGGATCCACGACGAGTGGTTTGGTCGCCTCGTCCTCGAAGCGCGGGGTGTCGAAGTCGCGCAACGCCATGCGCTTGGCGGCGATGGGCGCCGCCGCCGTTCTCTTCTTGGGTTTCGGTCAAGCTCCGATAGCAGGTGCGCAGCCGACGAGCTCCCAGTCCGACGTGAATCCGAACCTCTCGACCCAGATGTGGACGCCGGAGCGAGAGGCCGAGCTGTTGCGGGATATCCAGATTGCTCACGCAACCACCTCGCAACCTTCAGCCGGGCAATCCTTGACCTTCGACAAGGGAGCCGCTATCAGTGAGGGCATGTCATTGTCCTTCGCCCAGGAGTACGCAAAGGCTGTTGCCCATTATGCTGAAGGGGCAGCCTCGGCGGGGCCCCAGGAATCCCGGATGCAGCCCGCCGGGGCGAATGGTAGTCTTGACTGCTTCATCGCCATTACTGGTTTGACTATCGGCATGGCGGCCATGGTTGCGGCGATTTTCGCCACGGGTGGCGTTGTTGCTCTAGCGGTCGCTGGGTATAGCGTCTCCGCCATTTCGGCGGCACGGGCTTGCTACTCATGAGACGCGGCTCCGAGCGGCCAACACCGAGGCGCCGGGAGTCCGGAGCGACGTTGATCGCGGTATTGCTCGGGCTCTCCTTCGCCGTGACCTTCGGGCTCAACCTCGCGACCGCGGCGCAATCCCCGGTGTCGGCGATCTTGTCGGCGGCGGGTCTGCTGGGCCTCGTCTGTACGCTCGCGTGGTGGTTGCGCGGCCGCCGGTCGTCCTGAGCTGGGTGACGGCTCCGGCGCACCGGCCCGCGTGACCGCCTGACGGATGGCCAGGTGTGGCAACCGGGTTGTCTCGACGTCGAGCGTTCGCCTACGCTGCGTGAACAGAGGGGAGTACTTCCCAAGTTCGCGACCGGCCAATGCGGTGCCTCATGGCAGCCCCGGCGCGGCGCCCGAGAGATCGGGTGAAGGAGACCTCGGCCCGTTCGTCTGACCGAGGAGTTTCCCATGCCTGTTGGCACGCCCCTGCTCTGGGGCATCACGATCGTCGCCGTCCTCGCCCTCGTGGCGATGGACTTCGTGCTCACCCGCAAGCCGCACGAGGTCTCCATGAAGGAGGCCCTGGGCTGGTCGGCGTTCTACATCGCGCTGCCGCTGGCGTTCGGCGCGTGGGTCTGGAACGTCTACGGCGGCGACCGCGGTCTGGAGTTCATGACCGGCTACCTGGTCGAGAAGACGCTCAGCGTCGACAACCTGTTCGTGTTCATGCTGTTGCTCACCGCCTTCGCTGTGCCGAAGGAACTGCGCCAGCGCGCGCTGCTCTTCGGCGTCGTGGGAGCACTGGTGCTGCGCGGCGCGTTCATCGCGGTCGGCGCCCAACTGGTGGCCAACCTGTCGTGGGCGTTCCTGCTGTTCGGTGCGATCCTCTTCGCGACCGCGGTCAAGACGCTGCGCGACGCGATGGCGCCCGATGATGAGCACATCGATGTGTCCGAACTGAAGATCGTCCGGCTGGTGCGCCGCTTCTGGCCCGTCACCGACCGCTACCACGGACCGGCGCTGGTCGTGAGCGAGGGGGGACGCCGGGCGCTCACGCCGATGGCGCTGGTCATCCTGGCGATCCTCAGCATCGACGTCGTGTTCGCCGTCGACTCGGTGCCCGCGGTCTACGGCATCACCGACGACCCCTACCTCGTGTTCGCCACCAACGCCTTCGCCCTGCTCGGCCTGCGGGCGCTGTACTTCGTCCTCGAGGGTGCGCTGGGCAAGCTGATCCACCTCGGCTACGGGCTGGCGGCGATCCTGGCGTTCATCGGCGTCAAGCTGGTGCTGCACTGGGCGCACGGCGTCTGGGCGTGGATCCCCGAGGTGCCCACGCTGGCCTCCCTCGGCGTCATCATCGGCATCCTCGCCATCGTGGTCACCACCAGCCTGATCGCCACCCGCAAGCAGGGCGAGGAGGTCGCCGACCACAGCACGACCGCCGCGCTCCCGATGTCGGACGACGCCGCCGGTCCGTCGGGCAAGGTGGACGCAGGAGTCTGAGCGTCGCCGGAACGCGTTGGTCGCGGCGCGGGCGTCCTGCTCACATCCCCTAGGCTTGGCGCTCGTGATCACGCGCATGACCGAACTGTTCGTCCGCACGCTCCGCGAAGACCCCGCCGACGCCGAGGTGCCGAGCCACCGCGCCCTCGTGCGCGCCGGGTACATCCGGCGCGTGGCCCCGGGCATCTATTCCTGGCTGCCGCTGGGCCTGCGGGTGCTGCAGAAGATCGAGGCGATCGTGCGCGAGGAGATGCACGCCATGGGCGCCCAGGAGGTGCGCTTCCCGGCGCTGCTGCCGCGCGAACCCTACGAGGAGACCGGCCGCTGGACCGAGTACGGCCCCAACCTCTTTCGGCTTCGGGACCGCAAGGGTGCCGACATGCTGCTCGGCCCCACGCACGAAGAGCTCTTCACGCTGCTGGTCAAGGACCTGTACTCGTCCTACAAGGACCTGCCGCTGGCGCTCTACCAGATCCAGACCAAGTACCGCGACGAGGCCCGGCCGCGCGCCGGCCTGCTGCGCGGCCGCGAGTTCGTCATGAAGGATTCCTACAGCTTCGACGTGGACGACGCCGGGCTGGAGGCGTCCTACCAGCGGCACCGCGACGCCTACATCCGGATCTTCGATCGGCTCGGTTTCGACTACGTGATCGTGAAGGCGACCTCGGGCGCGATGGGCGGGTCGGCGTCGGAGGAGTTCCTGGCCATCGCCGAGAACGGCGAGGACACCTTCGTCCGCAGCCCCGGCGGCTACGCGGCGAACGTGGAGGCGGTGCAGCGTCCGCTCGCGGCCGCGCAGGACGCGACGGGCGTCCCGGCCGCCCACGTCGAGGACACCCCCGACTCGCCGACGATCGAGACGCTCGTGGCGCTGTCGAACGACCGGTTCCCGCGCGACGACCGGCCCTGGACGGCCGCGGACACCCTCAAGAACGTGCTCGTCATGCTCAAGCACCCCGACGGAAGCCGGACGCCGCTGGCCATCGGCCTGCCCGGCGACCGCGAGGTCGACCTCAAGCGCCTCCAGGCCGCGGTCGAGCCCGCCGAGGTCGAGCCGTTCGGCGATGCCGAGTTCGCGGCGCACCCCCGGCTCGTCAAGGGCTACATCGGTCCCGGGGCGCTCGGGATGGGCGGTGACCCGGACGCGGGCGAGGACGGTGTGGAGCCGGGCGCCGGCGTCCGCTACCTCACCGATCCGGCGGTGGTGGACGGCACCCGATGGATCACGGGCGCGAACGAGGCGGGCCACCACGTGTACGACCTCGTGTGCGGTCGGGACTTCGCCTCCGACGGCGTGCTCGACGTCGCGGAGATCCGCGAGGGCGATCCGGCCCCGGACGGTTCGGGTCCGCTCAGCCTGGCGCGCGGCATCGAGATGGGCCACATCTTCCAGCTCGGCCGCAAGTACGCCGACGCGCTGGGGCTGAAGGTGCTCGACCCGAACGGCAAGCTCGTGACGGTGACGATGGGCTCCTACGGGTTCGGCTGCAGCCGCGCCGTCGCCGCCGTCGCCGAGAACACATGCGACGAGCGGGGCCTCGTGTGGCCGCGCCACGTCGCACCGTACGCCGTCCACATCCTCGCGACGGGCAAGGACGCGAGCGTGCTGGAGTTCGCCACCCGGCTGGCCGAGCAGCTGGACGCCGAGGGCGTCGAGGTGCTGCTCGATGACCGCAAGGCGAGCCCCGGGGTGAAGTTCAACGACGCCGAGCTGCTGGGCATGCCGACGTCCGTGGTGGTGGGGCGTGGCCTGGCCGAGGGCGTCGTCGAGGTGCGCGACCGCGCGACGGGCTCCAGGGACGACATCGCGGCGGACGCCGTCCTCACGCACCTGCTGGGCATTCTGCAGGGCTGAGGACGCCCGATGGTCGCACCCACCCCATGACCGGCCTCGAGCTGCCGCTGGCGACGATCGCCTTCCTCGTGGTGGCCTCGTTCCTGGCGGGGTGGGTCGACTCGATCGTCGGCGGCGGAGGGCTGATCCAGCTCCCGAGCCTGCTCATCGGACTGCCCGCCGACACGCCCGTGCCCACGATCTCGGGCACCAACAAGGTGCCGAGCTTCCTCGGCACCTCGGTGGCGGCGCTGACGTATCTGCGGCGGATTCGTATCCAGTGGTGGGGCGTCCTGCCGTTGGTGGCGGGTTCGGCGACGGGCAGCGCCCTCGGCGCGCGGCTCACGCACTTTCTCGACCGGGCGGCGTTCACCCCGCTGGTGCTCGCCGCGCTCGTGGGGGTGGGGTGGTACACGTGGCGGCGCCCACAGCTGGGCCTCCAGCAGCGCGTCCGGCACACCGGGTGGCGAGCGCTCGCAGTGATGGGCGCGATCGGGCTGCTCGTCGGGCTGTGGGACGGCCTCGTCGGGCCGGGCACCGGGTCGTTCTTCCTCATCGGGCTGGTGGGGTTGATGGGATATGAGTTCCTGAGCGCCACCACCTACGCCAAGCTCGCCAACTGGACGACCAACCTGGCGGCCATCGTCGTGCTCGGGTGGACCGGGAACATTCTGTGGGGCATCGCCCTCGCGATGGGGTCGGCCAACCTGCTGGGTGGCCTCCTCGGCGCCCGGACGGCCCTGCGCAACGGCAACGCCTTCGTGCGCCGGGTTTTCCTCGCCGTCATCGTGGCCCTGGGAATCAAGCTGAGCTGGGATCTGCTGGCTTCCCTGCTCGGGTGACGACCCCTCGGCTCCTCGGGACTCGCTTGCCTATCGCAACGTGCACTGACCTAGCGTCCCCGCGCGAGGGTAGTGCCCCGTGGGTGAAGCAAG